>JAECRW010000013.1 GCA_016294985.1 Candidatus Sifarchaeum marinoarchaea
GAATCGCGTGATTGCTGCAAATGCCGCAGAAGCGCCTGATAAAGCATATTTTTCACGTTTATAAAGATAGAAGGATGCCATCGAGAAGAACAGAAAGGTAGGTTCAGATGCGCCAACGCTATGATAAATCAGCCAGCGTGGTGGAAGGAATATCCATAAAAGTGCCATATAGAACGGATTTTCGACGTATTTAAAATCTTTTAACAGTTTATAAAAGAGAACTGCATCAAAAGATGAGAACAAAACAACTACAAATAACATAGAATTATAGTAGCCTATGAATGAAAAAAGTCGTATAAAAAGTGGATAGCCGATCAAAATAATAATGTAATAAGTGTCCGACAAATAATAAGGCCAATGATTGAAAGGATTATCTTCTGGCCTTATTAAATAAAGGGTCTTTGCGACCACCACATAGAGAGGGCCATCCCAATATCGATAGAGCATATCAAAAGTAATATTATCAGAATTCGAGTAAGGAAACCATAATAAAGAACTTTCTAAAATAAAGGGTAACCAGACAAAGATAGTTGAAACAATGTTTGCAATTACAAGTACTATGAACAACTTGACTTCTTGTGTAAAAAATGCTTTTAATTTCTCAAGAAACAAAGCCTTTTCTCCTATGCTCTTAATCTTAATGTGCAATTTAGACTGTTTTTAATACATTAAATCGCTATTGTGATTTTATCAAAGTTCGAGTATACTCGCCTTTTAAATTATTCTATAATAATTGTCAATTCTTGAAATCTCATTTAAAGTGTTTAAGAATAGATTTAGAGCATCCAAAGGGCTACTTTCAGCAAAATTCAACAAAGGCAAGAGTTTTAGGAGGAATTTCACTAAGAGGTAATTGAATTTCAGAAATTATACTTCGAGTTGATTGATCGATTCAAGCTCTTCATGTGAAGTTCTTAGGATATCAAAAACGCTAATAATACCTAAGAGATTGAATACAAGCATGGATCTAAGTAATACAGAAAATGCTCCTGCCAAAGGTGAAGACACATTGAAAATTCCTAAAATAAATATAGTTCCGATCTCCTGAATTCCAAATCCTGAAGGAAAAAGCGGAATGAAGGCTAAAGCAGTTATTAGTGGCTGAAGTAAAATACACTCAATAAGCGAAATTCCAAATATATTCAATGCAAAAAAGAAGAAAAGCCAAGTGAATCCCTTGAGTATCCAAATAAGCAAAGATATTATAACTACCTTCCAAAAGATGGGTTTAATCTCTTTCGACTGTTGTTGAATATCTTGAATTTTGTTAAAGATCTTTTTTAGATAAGGGAGTTTCTCAAATTTTGAAAAGAAATTAGAGCCTTTCTCCCACCATAAGATTAAAGTTAAAACAATAGTAACTGTTAACATTATTGATGTAGCAAATATAAGCGTAAAATAAAGTTCTAGGGGGATGTCTGGACTAATAACTAAGATTATGTAAAAGATTGCGAGTGCCGCACCTATTGTCTTTAAGATGAACTCTATTGCGTTACTAGATATAATGCCAGATAAGCTTTTTTGATAAGGGATGTTATTCTTTCTCTTAAGAATCAGCGAAGCATACAAGTATCCTGATCTGCTGGGTGTATAATCACTTACTACAATTCCTCCCATATGTGCCCAAAAAGTTGTTCTAAGTGAAATATCACAGCCAAAATTCTTTAAGATTAATTGTAACCGCCATGTTATAACAAAATTTCTAAGTCCATAAATAAGAAAACCTATCAAGAATAGAAAGATATTCACTTTAACAATTGCTTGAACTATATTATTAAATCCCAGAACGTAAAATGTAATAATGACAATTCCTAGCCCTAAAAGTAATCTTAACAAATTTGATAGTTTAATTTTCAAATCAACACGCCCTAATGGTTAAAAACGCAATGGTTCGTTGGTAATAGAAGTTTAATAAATGGAGAGGGTGACGATGTTTTTGGTTGTGTATCCTAAAACATCTATTAAATTTGAATTGAAATTAAGAGTATAGTATTCATATTCTCCTGAATTACAAACATGAATTTGTTCAAGAATGAAAACTAAAAACCAAAATTGGGAGATTTATTCTCAAATAATTAAGGGAAGATTTCAATGCTACAAAAAGAGAAAAAAACATGGAAATTACCTGGCTCTGGAGATATATATCTAATAACGATAAGCACGATACTTGCCATTACAATAATTTCGTATTTTATACTTGAATATGACCTTAAAATCGCGTCTCTTATAATTGTATCAATAATTATATTGAATTTTTTGATTAGGAACTATATCAATGATGTGATATGCCATCGAATCCTTCATATCGCAGGTTTATGTGGGGTTTTCGTCACTGCATATATTTTATTTACACTTAATCGAAGAATTGCTTATCTACCTCCAAACCAAAACCTATTTTTCATTATATTGGGAGTATTAGGGATAATAGGTGTTTCATACTCATCCCCTAAACTCAGAATGGTCTATCAGAAAGTTTTGAAGTTTAGAATAATTGATTTTATACTAGTTATTGGGTTTGCATTAATTGCAGTACATCCCTGGTTTACTAATATTCCATGGGGGCATGATATAGAATATCATTTATTCTCGATGTTCTCTTTTCAAACTGGAATATTAGAAGGAAACATTTTACCGCGATGGGACACCCAATATTGGTTGGGAAATCTACGATTTCATTTCTATCCTTGGCTTAGTTATTATTTCGGTGTATTCTTCCTTTTGTTAGGATTTAAACCTTATCAGACGATAGCGGGTGTTTTCATAACAACCTTCGTTTTATCTGGAATTTCTGTATACTATACGATTCATAAACTGACGCAAAAAAGACTTGCTAGTTTTGTAGCCTCTATAGGTTACCTATATTCTGGTTATCATTTTATTGACATGAATTATCGAGTTGATCTTGCTGAGAGTGCTTCATTTGTTTTTGTCCCGCTAGTCTTTCTTCATTTTTTTCGTGCATTAAATAACAAAAATCAAAAAGACGCATTTATTAGTGGAGGCTATTTTACTCTTCTATTTTTTTGTCACCTTCTAACTGCATATGTCATAGTAGTCACGATGTTTTTGTGCATATGCTTATTGATAATTAGAAAAGTGATAGTTAGCATACCACAAAGGAAAAATTTAGACAAGAAAACACTGTTCAAAACCATAACATCAATATTTTTATCGTTTGGAATTACATTCGTAACACTCATTGGGCTTACATTATGGTGGGTGTTTCCTGCCTTAACTCAATTAGGAGAGATTAATAGAGCTGCTTTATTTGTTTCCACTTATCAAATTCACACGTATCAAATTTTGCAGTTACTTAATTTTATTCGATGGTTTAACAGATTATCGTCACCTTATATGCCATTATATATCGGCTTTGCGCTGTTTCTCTTTGGAAATCTCGGATTGCTTTTCACAAAAGAAAAAATTTCAGAATTATTTGGCATTGTCTTTATAATCTCACTCATTTTTACTATTAATACATCCTTTTATCCACTTTTTCCTGGTATTGAATATATACAATTTCCGTGGAGATTCCAGATCATTACAGCCTTTTCATTATCATATTTCGTTGGAATCTTTGCTCAAAGTGTATTTGACTATCTTAATAATTCCCATCTAAAACCTTTTCACGACATAGCTCATTTTTTCCCCTTGATCGTTGTTGCGCTGCTAATTGCAGACACATGGATCATGGCAGGATTCCCAGGTGTCTTATTATCTGATCAAACTCATACAGGAAGGATTGATCTCTCTAATAAAGACTTTTCTCGTGCTTGTGATTTTTTTCTTCAAGAATATTCGGAAGAAGAGGTATTTAGAGTTAGAGATTACACAGACAATCGTTTTAAACTTTATACGGCATGTCTTGGAAAAAAAATCTTGTTTACGAGAGGAATAACGTCTGAATGGACTCCTATCAAATATAGTGAATATGATAAAGGAAATTTTGTAATTGAAGGCTATTTTAATACGAAATATGCAGTTATTAATACAGGAGATCAAAATAAGTTCATAAATCAGGGATTTATTTTAGATAAAACCTTTAACTCAGTTTCTATTTTAAGGAATCCCTATTTTAGACCTTTCGTGGAACTTGTAGAAAATCCAAATAGTACAACTGCTAAACTGCTTTCTGGAGAAACAAAAGTCATAGAATATTCTTCTGAGAAAATTGAAATTAAGGTAAATGTCTTAGAGGACCATGATGTGTTCCTTGTGATAAAAGTTGCATGGTTTCCAGATTGGAAGGGGTGGATAGACGGAACTCCAAAAACGGTCAATTGTAATGAGTTTGGCTTAATTTATTTGAAATGCGAACCCGGTGAACATATTATGACTCTAAGGTTCATGGAAGACGTCATATATGGATATATCATCACTATATCGTTTATTATTATAGTTTCAGTCGTGTACATCTTAAGAAAGAATACTTTCAAAACAATTACTCGTAAAGAATTAAACAAAGAATAAGACTCAAAGTAATAGCCGCATTTTTTTGGTGATTGTTTAATTGCGTAAAGGACCGTTTAACGCCATTACTATTAACTTAAGTATTCCATCACTTGTGAGTTTTGGTTTGAGTCATTTAGACTCTCTTTTTGATTAATATCGTTTACAGTCGATTTTATTGGTACTTTTGAACCGATTAAAATAAAGGTTATCCCACCAACCAGAATATTACCTATGAGAAAAATTGAACGATACAGTAAGACCGCTGCGCCTGATGTGTCTGTTGAAATGCCTCTCAAACTAAGAAGAAAGATAAACGCCAACTCTTGAGAACCTATTCCACCAGGTATCATGCTAACGTAGCCTATAATTGCAGAAATAGAATAAATATATCCTGTTTCAAAATATGAAAGCGGTATTTCAACTGCTAAAAAGACAAAACTTAATTTTAGTACTTCAATTAGCCAAATTACGACAGATATCACGCTAATTCTTATCAATAGAGTTTTATTTCCTCTTAAAAGTTCAAGAGATATTGAAAACTTATCCAAATTCACTTGAACAAAATGTTGCAGTTTTTCTCTTCCCAATCTTTTCGGCCAAATAGAGAGTATAGCTTGTAACAGATTTGAGATTTTCAAAAATAATCTTTTGTTAAAGCATGCAGCTATTATCAAACAAGCGATAACAATAGCTAGACCAAAAAAGATGAGTATCGTGGTAAAATCGCCTGACGAATAAAAGAGTAACCACGCAAGACCAATAACACCTGTTATAATGACTAGAAGAACGTCAAAAATTTTTTCTAATACTACTGTTGCAAATGTGTCCCCAAGAGCAGAACCAGACGCTTTGGTGTCGAATTTAGATGCCATATATCCCCTGTACATCTCTCCAAGCGCCCTTGGAGAAACAGCATGTACATAATAGGAACTTAATAAGGTTCCCATCGTCTCTTTGTAACTGAGAGAAACATTCAGATGATTTAGAAGTATTTTCCATCTAATAGTTCTGATTCCTAGCATAATGAAAAATAATATGTAGGCAATCAATAACAAGAAAGGGTCTGCTGTTAGGAGCTTATTGACGACCTCTAGAAATCCAATATACCAAAAACTTACTATTAAAAGGATAATTCCTCCGATAAGAAGCCCTATCCTTTTTAGATTAATCTGCATAATGAGATCCGCCTTTATGAACGTAATTTTTTCCTGATAAAGGATAAGCTAGTTTTTTAATAACTCGTTGAGCCATGAAAACTAATCAATTCCATAATAATCTACACCATACAAGCAAGATTTTTTTTAAGTTTAGTGGCTGATTTTGAAGATGTCTAAAATTAACGGAAATAATTTGTATGACTTTTTGCAACAGTTAGGCTACTACTATTATGATCTTTATTTTCGTTCTGCTTCGATAAAGAATTAGTTTTGAACCAGTAGTTTGGATTTTCTATAACTAAGTAAAAAGCGTAGCTTTACCATGTCGTGGATTACATGCAAGGGTGTCCTATCAATTCGTATATACGACTTACCTTTTTTTCGGGGATAGTGATGAACTGGTACTTCAGTTATTTTATATCCATTAACATTTGCAAGTGCAAGAAGAAATCGATGCGGTCCTATTAATTTCATGTTTTCTATGAGTTTGAACAGGGATTCTATTGATTCTCGTCTGAATGCCTTAAATCCAGAATTATGGTCTCTAAAGGGCGTGTTGAGCATGTTTCTTTGTAAAAAGTTATAGGTTTTTGACATAGCTATACGATGTAATTTATCCGCTCGTAATATCCTCCACCCATTCACAATATCGTACCCCTTTTCAATGGGTTTAACAAGAAGATCTATTTCTTCAGGCTCATACTGCCAGTCGGTTTCTAAAAGAACTAAGATGTCACCTGCTGAATTGAAGACGCCTGTTTTAAAGGCCTCAGTTTTTCCAAGGTTTTTAGGATGTTGAAGAAAGAACACTTGTTCATATTGTTTAGCAAAATTTTCACAGATCTCACTTGTATTATCAGTGCTCCCATCATCCACCAATACAAATTCATATTCTTGGGGCGCATTCTTTATTAAAACAGGAATTAGATCTTTAAGGTTTTCCACTTCATTATATGCAGGCATAATAATTGAAACTTTTTTAGAGGCCATTTCTTTTCTTAATAAAAGAGATAAAATTCCTTTTCTTAACTGGGTAACTTGTGTATTCAAACCTGCGATATATAATAAGAGGATAAATACAATTGCAAGAAATAAAATAGTCTCAATCGCTAAATTAAATCTTAGCAAACCTTCCAAGTATAATATGCGTAAAATCTCTAGAAATACATTCGGAAAAGTATATACAAGAAGAATGAAAATCCAAAAGAAGAAATACGTCCATATTTTTATAGATTTTGGAATCAAAATAACGAAAAACAACGCTATTGCAATCATTGTGGATATTATGATGAATAACAATTTGTCACCAACTCTTAACGATAGAACGTCATTGAGATTCTTCTTCGGATCTCACCAATAAGCATCTTCACTATAAACAATCATGCTTTTATATGTCTGTTTGTTCTAAACTCCGAACAGCTTAAGCACTGTTAAGTTTTTTAACTTACTCCAATGGAGATTAAACATAATAAAAATCTATGATTCTAATTCGAAAGTTTTGGTGTAGATTTTGTGTAAGAAACAACAAATGGACTATTATGAAAAACTGGCAGAAAAATCAATTCAAGAGAAAACAAGTCCTAGATTTTCTATGGGAAGGTCTCCAGCAAACCAAATACGAAAGATGAAAAAGGTAGTAGAATTAGGCCAGTTTAAAAGCCAAGACTTAATTCTAGACTTGGGATGTGGAGAGTGTTTAGAATTAATTGCGTTAAAAGACACAGGAATAGAGATTATTGCTGTAGATCTTGCTAGCAACCTTTTAAAAATAGCCATTAATCTGGCAAATGAATATAATCTAAAGGTAGATTTTGTAAACGCGGATACTGAGCATTTACCATTTAAACCAAATATTTTCCATCATTCTTTTTGTATAGCATTATTGCATCATGTTTCCAATCCATTAAACGCTATTAACGAAATGAAAAGAGTAACGAGAATACTAGGTCACGTTATTATTGTTGAGGCAAATTTATTGAATCCCATCTGTTGGATTGAAATCTTTAGAAATTGGGCTCTAGAAAAGGGAGTATTTAGGGTTACTAAAAAACGATTAGCTGAACTTCTCAAAACATCTGAGTTAAAGAAATTAGCCATAGAAACGATAGTTTCAAAACCAAGTAGAAGCCATCCTGTAAAAAAACTTCTAAGAAAAATTTTGGAGATTCTACAAAGGTCTAGAAGGGCAAGAAAAATAATTTCATCAACTTATGCTATTCTGAGCATACGTGAATAAAAATAGTCATATAGTATCTTTAATGATCGATTGGGCGATTAAATGAAGATTTGTATCCTAAATTACGAATTCCCTCCATTAGGAGGCGGGGGAGGAATAGGATGTTATGAATTATCTAAAGAACTTGTTAAGATGGGAAATGAAGTGATAGTAATCACAACTGGATATAATAACTTACCATCGTTCGAAATCAAAGATGGGATAACAATATATCGCGTAGATTGTTTTCGAAGAGATTTAGAAGTTGCATCTTTTCATTCAATGGGGCTTTTTCTACCAAAAACGATGCGCCTTTTGACCAATTTGATAAAAAAACATGAAATTGATATTATTAACGCTCATTTTGCTTTACCTTCTGCTGTTCCAGGAATTTTTGTAAGAAAAATCACCAAAGTTCCTATAGTTGTAACGCTAATAGGAGGAGATATTTATGACCCTACAAAGCGTAAGCATTTATTTCGGAGATTTGGTTTTAACCCTATTGTTAGATTCGTCTTAAAACATGCAGATACTTTAACGAGTATAAGTGAAGACATTAAAAGCCGTTCAATAGAATTAGGAGCAAGAAAGGATATAACCGTCATTCCGTATGGAGTAAATACAGACCTCTTCAATCCGAAGAAAAGAAACAATACAATAATAAAAAAATTTGGTGGAAAAAACTCTAAGATGATTCTTTCAGTCGGACGCTTAATTAAAAGAAAAGGTTACCAATATCTGATCAGGGCAATCCCGAAGGTTTTAATTGATTTTCCAAACTCGATTTTCGCTATTGTAGGGGAGGGGCCAGAAAGACATCCTCTAACGAAATTAATTGAAAAATTAAAAATCGATGACAGAGTTTTATTTCTTGGCAACATTCCTAACACAAATCTACCAGAACTATACGCCAGTTCAGATCTTTTTGTCCTGCCTAGTATACATGAAGGCTTAGGAATCGTATATCTAGAAGCAATGGCTTCAGGTGTGCCAATAATAACTACAAATTCAGGAGGAATGAGAGATCTGATAATTGATAAGCAAACAGGAATATTAATAAAATCAAGAAAGTCGGAAGAGATTGCCAACACCATTATTTCTTTGTTAAATGATGACAAACTAGCCAACTACCTAGAAAATCATGGAAGAAAGTTAGTTGAGAGAAAATATAGCTGGAGACAGACGGCTGTTAAATACATGAGGGTGTATCAATCTGTTTGCAGCCCTTGATAAGATTTTGAAACGTATAAAAGACGCATTTTGAGTAAGATAATAGATAAAATCATATCAAACTTTGGTAACACCAGTATTCTCTTATTAGTTGAATTTCTTTCGAAGAAAAATCAAGAGTCTCATTGATTAAAATTAATATCAAAATTCAGTTTTAATCTAAACGAGTAAACGTGTCTCAAAGTATTAATCCGAGGGTTCTCGTTGAATGATTCAAATTTAGATTTAGCAACATACGGAAAAAAGGTTATCTGCTTACTTTCAGGTGGACTTGACAGTCCCGTAGCGTGTTATACGCTCATCAGAAAGGGATTCGTTCCAGTTTTTGTGTATTTTGATAATATGCCTTATACCGGAGACACAACCAAGCAGCAAGCGATTGATGTGGCAAAAAAATTAACCGAATATGTCCCTGAAAGAGAGACAACAATGTATATTATCCCTCATGGTGATAATATGACCGTTTTTTTGGAAAACGTCTCAAAGCATTCTTTAAAATATACCTGTATTTTTTGTAAGCGAATGATGTATCGGATTGCTGAAGAGATTGCCCAGATGGAAGGAGGGGATGCAATAGCTACAGGTGAAATATTGGGCGAACAAGCCAGTCAAACGCTGGATAACTTGGCAGTTCTTCATCAAGCAATCAGTCGTTATACCGTATTAAGACCTTTAATCGCATGGGATAAGGAAGAAGTAGTAAAAAAAGCTAGAGAAATCGGTACTTATGAAATTTCCGCTCGTCAAACAGCCCCTTGTACTTTACCCCCAAAGAAGCCTTCAACCAGAGGTCAGCTTAAGAAGATTTTAGAGATAGAAACTATGATAGATATCAAGGTTCTTGTACAGACAAGTTTGAAAGAAATAATACTCCTGAAAATTACTGCAAATCAAATGTAACTACAATGAGAGAAATTCGACAAATGATATTACATTCTTTTGCATTGATTTACAAATTCTCTGCAGATAAGCAAATTCTCAAGAAATTCTTCTGATTTACCGATTTAAATGTGTCATTATGACTCTCCAAAGCACCCTAAAGGGATACAATAAAAATGTGCTAACTTTCTTGAATTGTGAAGTCCCTTCTTTTCTTTTCTTCATTGTCACGGGCACTTCAATTATGCGGAAATTCTTTTTCGCAATTTTTATAGTGAGTTCAACAGCCCAGTGATCGTCACTTTTAAAATCAAGGAGTTCTTCAAGGATATTTGCTTGATAGGCTCTATATCCCGAAGTCACATCTGTAATTGATTTACTTATAATCTTGCGAGTAACCCAATTAAAAAACCGTATCCCAAGATCTCTAATATATGAAAGATCTTCAACTGAACCTAAAAAACGGGAACCTATAACTACTTCTGCGCGTCCATCTAAAATAGGTTGGATAAGTTTTGGCATTTCAGAGGGATTATGTTGTCCATCTGCATCAAGTTGAACAACAATATCTGGATGGCCTAATAAAGCAGCCTCATATCCTGTTTTCAAAGTTGCTCCAATACCAAGATTTATTTCGTGCCTTATGGAAGTGACCCCTGCCAATATAGCATTATGAGAAGTTTCATCAGTGGAACCATCATCTATAACTAGTATACGCATATTTGGGAGATTAAGTTTCCTTATTTCATAAATCACCCTTTTAATGGTCTTTTCTTCGTTATGCGCTGGTATTATGACAATAATTGAAGGACCCTTATTGTTTCCTTTCACCGAATCTCCTCTTGATCCAGATCTTTTAAAGTAAGTGTTTTTGATACGTTTTCTTGGAGATCTGATCCATCTGATTTCAATGTTTCATCAATATTATATTTAATCAAGGCTTGAGCCCTTGTGAGCGTGACTATTTTTTTATGAAGTTCAATAATCCTGAAATATATTAGAAAAACAACTAAATAAATAACAAGTAAACCAAGTGCTATTCCTGGAAAGGTAAGACCTAATAGAATCCCAGAGAGTTCAATTATCTCTCTAAAAAGAAACACACTTACTACGGCAAATGCAATCGACACCCATAAAATAAGATCTAATAATCTAAATTGGGTTTTCTTGTAAAATCTAATGGAGAGTATGACGATAATAACTATTAAAAGAACTACAACAATATCGATGGGTCTCATCTACCAATGCCTTCCAATCTAATTATCTTTTTTGGATTTCATTAAATCAAAGTTGGTAAATCTTCATATTTCTCGACGAATAGACGAGTTGAAAATCATCACTAAACACAATATGTCCGATTTTTTGATTATAAATGAAATACTCGAATTCTATAAGCCCCTTGTTTTCTAAATAGTCTTTAGTTATGCTATCATCCTGTTGTAGCTGATGGGTACTAATACGTCTCAAAGTAAACACATAGAGAATCAAATAATTTGAGTATCCCAAAGATACTTCAGAAGATGTTGCCATAAATGGATAGAAAACAACCATTCTTGAATTTGATTTGGTATTTTCAGTAATCCACAGACTAGCATGATATAGTTCATTATCCATTCTGGATTGGTTATACTGCGAGCCACCAAAGGTGGTATTATAAACATATGAATGAGTTAGAGGATATACTGTTGTTGGAAAAAGTATGCTTCCAAACAAGAAGAGAAATATGATTTTTTGAAGATTTATTTTTCCAAAGTCTACTTTTGAGAGTATTTGGAGTTTCTGGTAAATGAATTCAAATGTTATCCCAACGAAGATTGATAGAAAAGGTGAGAAGGACATTAATGTTCTGTGAAAGTTTAACGTTAAAGGAAGTTGTATTAAAGCGCCAAGATATGCTGTAAAAACAAAAAATCCTAAAAATAGGAGAAAAGGCACGCCTATTGCCATTATTGCGATCGCGTCGCGGTTTTGTTTTGTAAGGTAATACACGAATACTAAACCAAATCCAATTATTGCATATATCAGATAAAGTATACCTTCGAAATTTAGGAATTGGAGTGTCCAGAAATTAATATAATTTATTGCTTCCGCAGGTTCTAACGCCGTCTTATTACCTGCTTGAACCTGAAGTAGTAGATTCATTGCATACTTGAATAAGAACTCAAATAATGGCGGGGAAACTCTTGCTCTCTTTGCTGCAAAGTATGAGAAAACTGAGGAAAAAAAGAATATCGTAAATAAGTGCTCAATTTTTTCTTTTTCAAATCTCTTTAAATGGATGCTTCTGAAAAAAACATAGAGTATCATAACGAAAACAGCCCAAAATGGAAAATAAGTGAGAAACATCATGGTAAGTAAAGTCGTAGAGATGATAAAATATCTTTGATTACCTTTCTTCCAACCGGAAAATGAAGTGAACCAGAATAACATAGTAAGAAATACACTCAGTAAATTTGGGAGGGATCCAAATGACCACATTGCTTGGACTCCTCCTGAGAGACAAATAAATACTGCTGCCAAAGACGCTGCAAACTCGCTATTCCAAACTTGCTTAACTAAAATAAAAATCGTGAGTGAATAAAATGAAATAATTATTCCGCAGAATACATTGAAAGTAATCATCAGAGGAAGTCCCGTAACATATGAGAATTGGGCTATTAAAAGATGAAATCCAATAGGATAGTTTGATGTGAAGCCTGTTGGTCTCCTTTCATAATGACGAAAGGTATAGAGAATATTGGTCAAAAAATAATGATGGTATTGGTCAACACCTGAGCCATACAAAAATACTCCCCATGTAATCATGGGGATTACTCGAATGGAAATAGAAAAACTGAAGGCAGCAATAGCTATTATGGGAAAGATTTGCGACCTCATCCTCATCCAAGACAGACTTCCACAAATTTACAATAGATGTTAACGAATGGAGAATTAAATATATCTATAGTTCATTCTAACATTTCGCTCTTCAAGATGCTGAGCGGAATTACAGGTTTCCAATAGTCTTAATAAGTTTAATTAATGCTACAACAATGAGAAATGGTTATGATAGTAAAAACGCTTCAGTGTCTCCATTGCGGACACAAATTATTTCATCTAGAGAAGCTCAAGAGTGTAAACTTGATCTGCCCACAGTGTGAGAGCGGCTGGGTTTATCATTCTGCTTTAAATAACGAAGTGCAACTCAAATATAAGACAATAAGGACATTAAAATTTCGATTTGATTTGTTAATAGAAGACGCTGGAGGAAAGTATCTAGTAGACATCTTCTTCGTGTTTTTTTTCACATTTCGACTTCTGGATCAAATAAATTTAGCTTTCTTTAAAATTGTATTATGGTTAATTAGAATAATCACATTAAGATTACTATTTCAGATTGTTGTCAATCAATCCGTAACTCAAGTATTCCAAAATGTGGTGAAGAGTATAATTGATGCCTCTCCTGGTTTCGTTATACTTTATTTAATTGGATACTTTTATCATAAGTTTTATCTGAGATCTTTTTCTTCAATGCAATTATCCATTTTCTCAATAGGAGTCGCTCTTATCTCCTCTTGGCTAAGTATATTTCTCTTTGTCTCTCACTTGAAATATCTGAGAGATAAAAAATTATTTAAAACCCTTATATTACTTTTAAAAGAGAAAATCAAATCTTTAAGGCGTAGTAAAGTAGATTTGCATTTATAGAGAATGATAGAATTTTGGGTATAACATGTTGAAAATTGAGTTTTTCTCACGGCTCTCTAATATTTTTACAGGTATTAAACTGTACTTCACAAATGATAAAATACGGATTGGTATTATAGTTATCTGTATCGCCAATCTTGCATATTTAATTTTGATTGCCCCAAATGGATCTCTCACTTGGGATGAAGGAATCCATGTTATGCCTGCAATTATGGTTTTTGACTATTTTGTAAAAATAACTAAAGATATATCAGTAATTACACCTTCTAATACCATTAAATTCTTTACGGACTATCAAAGAAGTTATTGGATAAATCCTACGGTGCTGTACTTTTATCCTCCTTTGTACTGGATTTTAACAGCGTTTGTATTTCCTTTTTTAGGCATTAATCATTATTCTGCACGATTTGTATCCATTCTTAGTACCTTCTTTTTAGGGATCATAACTTATGAACTTGGAAAGCTTTTTCACAGTCGGCGTACAGGTGTCATCGCGTTTCTTCTAACGATGTTTTTTTACGAAGTGATTCGATTAGGTTTATCAGCCATATTAGACGCACCTTTAACAACACTTAGTCTTTTTGCGATCTATTACTTTTGGGGTGCTCATAAAAAAGGAAATTTTTGGTATAATCGTGCAGGCATTTTTCTTGGACTTGCGCTTTTGATGAAACAATCAGCTATTCTAGTGTTTTTCATATTGATACTGGCAGAAATTTCATTACTTGGGCTAACTAAAACTACGGTCAAAAATATCATAAGAATTCTAGGCTTTGCAAGTGTAGTGGCTGGACCATGGTATCTCTTTATACTTGTTAGTGCACCACATTATCTTGTCGCTATTCTGACTGTAAATCTACAACAAACGATAGGCCCTCCTTGGACCGATCTAAGTGCATGGTATTATTATGGTATTTTACTTCTTAGATCGACAGGGATTTCTGTCGGCGTATTAACATTTTTGGGAATAGCGTGGGGACTCTTTAGAAGGAATAAAAAAGACAACTTTCTTTTACTTTTTGTGTTGATTATCTTACTGGCCTTTACAATAAGTTGGAACAAACAATTTAGGTATATTTTACCATGTATTCCTATTCTCTTTCTATACGTTGGAATTGGCATTGATAAGGCTACTAAGGCTGCAATTAAGGTTTTGAGTAGATACAAGATAGGGATAAATCAAAAAAACTGGCAGTATATTGTCTTTTGTTTGATTTTTGTCTTTTCTTTTGCAGAGTTCTTTTCTGTGAATTATCCATCTCTTATTAAGCTAACTAACCGTCCAAGTTTGCCTCTCGAAGAGGCGACGCAATATATTGCAGAGCATACTCCTCTTAACACCAACTACAAATATAGGGTACTGCAAATAGGGAGAGATAATTATTTCTCGCCTTTCGCATTCTCTTTTTATATTATGAAATTTGACAGAGAGCACAATATTGAGATTCTGAACCCATATTCGATCGAGTCCTTGGATATGAACTCTGATTCGATTGATTCCTTTGTTCAGAAAGAAAGGATATATTTCATCATTTTTGCTATTCGTGAAGGTAGGGAGTTTAATACACCTGAGGGCATAGAAGAATACTTCTTACATCATATATTTTCAAATCTGGAGACATACACTATAGAGAAAGTATTTAAAGGTTATATATGGATTCATGTCTGCCATCCTGCAATTGTAGAATGACTTTTCAATTTTAAAGAATCGAATTATGGACTTTTTTATTCTAAAACCTTTTTATACCAACTTATTGAAAGACAGCGCATATCTCGCTTCCGGTCTTAGCGGTAATTTAAAAAGTATTTTATAATCTCTTCTAAATCAACATCCATTTAGTGATAAAATTATTTGTGGGGAATAATATGGCTTTCTTAAGCCTTAATGACACTGAAATTGCCGATAAACTCAAAGATGGCCAAATCACGATTTGTGTAATTGGAATTGGACGAATTGGCTTGCCTACCGCACTAGTTTTTGCTCAGGCTGGTGCAAAGGTGATAGGTGCAGATATTTCTGATATAATCGTTGAAAATATTAATAATGGCATAACCCATATTGATGAGCCGGGCATCGAGGAATTTTTAAAGAATGCCGTCTCCTCAGGAAACTTTCGAGCATCAACAGATTTACAAGCTTCGATAACCGAAGCGGATGTCATTATTATATGTGTACCAACTCCTGTCGATATTAATAAAAACCCTGATTATTCTGCTCTTATGGCAGTATGTCGAGATCTTGTAAAAGGACTCAAAAAAGGATCACTTATTATTATTGAGAGTACGATTGCGCCAGGTGTTGTAGAAGAGATCATTGTATCCTTTATTGAAGAAAATACAAACTTTACAATAGGAAAAGATCTCGGGATTGTGAGTTGCCCTGAACGTGCAGATCCTGGCAAAATCTTTGAATGTCTAAAAACTGTACCGCGAATAGTCGGTGGCATTGACGAAAGAAGCAATAATCTTGCGGGAGCGTTATATAAAGCTGCAATGGGAGTCAAAATCGTAAAAGTAAGTAACCCTAGAACAGCAAATGCAGTGAAATTAACTGAAAACATATTTAGAGACGTTAATATTGCTTTAATTAATGAATTAGCCATCTTATATGAGAAAATTGGAATTAATATCATTGAAACAATCGGTGCAGCTACAACAAAATGGAATTTTGTTCCACATTATCCTGGCCCAGGTGTGGGAGGTCCTTGTCTTCCTGCAAACCCATATTATCTCATTCAAGTTGCGAATAGAGTGGGTTATATACCATACCTCGTACGATTAGCTAGAGAGATTAACGATAGAATGCCAGATAAAATAGTTCATCTGATTTTAGAAGCGCTTAATGGCATCGGTAAGCCGATTAAAGGTTCAAAGGTCGCGATATTGGGGATAACTTACAAATCAGGTGTAAAAGATGTCCAATACACTCCCGCTGAACGAATTATTGACACTCTTAAAAATTTGGACACGCAGATAACCTGTTATGACCCACTTTTTAAAAATGAGATTGTCTTTGGACTACCTATTGAAGAATCTGTTGAAGTTGCAATCCAAGACGCGGATGCTATAGTATTTTGCACTGCACATGAGGAGTTTAAGCAACTTAACTTAGAGAATCTATCTAAGTTAGCAAGTCTTCCTGCTGTAATTGTTGATACACGTAACATATTTAATTTAAATAAAGCAAAAAATGCTGGATTTGCATATCGTGGGCTTGGTGTGCCAGTTTCGTAGGAGAAATAGGTATGGATTTAACTGACTATAAAGTCTTAGTAACTGGCGCTGCAGGGTTTATCGGTAGTCACCTTGTAGATAAACTACTTCAATACGGTGCGAAAGTTACTGGTATTGATAATCTGTCCATTGGGAAGATTGAGAACCTAGTATTTGCTATGGAAAACAATAGATTCGAATTCATCAAAGGAGATATCAGGGAGTATGACTTAATTGTTGGTCTTTTGAAAGATATCGATGTTATTTTCCATCAAGCAGCATTAGCTAGTGTTAATCGTTCTATAAAATTTCCAAGAGAAACTAACGCAGTAAATGTAAATGGAACGCTTAACTTGTTAACTGCCGCAAAGAATGCCAATATCAAGCGCTTCATATTCGCTTCAAGTTCTTCGGTATATGGTGATATACCAGACCTCCCAAAGAGGGAAGCAATGCAAAGGTGTCCAATTTCTCCATATGCAGTTTCGAAGTGTGTAGGCGAGATGTATTCAGAGATTTATCATCGTTTATTTGGACTCCAAAGTGTTTCCCTTCGATACTTCAATGTATATGGTCCAAGGCAATCAATGAATGACTATAGTGGTGTGATCTCCATCTGGATTAACCGAATTCTCAGGGATCTGCCGCCTTTAATCCACGGTAATGGACTTCAAACACGTGACTTTACGTTCGTGAAAGATGTTGTTGATGCAAATTTTTTAGCGGCGTTCACTCCTGATATTTCGAATGAGATATTCAATATAGGAAGTGGTAGAAATACTTCAATACTCGAAATTGCACAGAAACTTCTTAAACTGTGTAAGAAGGATCACTTAGAACCTGATTTTATTTCACCCCGACCGGGAGATGTAAAAGATAGTTTAGCAGATATTTCCAAGGCTAAGGAATTTTTAGGTTATCAACCAAAGTACACTTTTGACTCTGGGCTAAAAGAGACCTTAAACTGGTTTTTGGATCAAAAAAAGGCAGAAGACTCTCAACTCTAAATTTACGAAGTTGTAGTACCTAAAAACCTTTAGGAATTCTTCCGACACCTCTATAGACTAACCCGCTTTTCAGAACGTTCGTTGGGTCAAAAACATGTCTAGCATCGACAAGCAAACCGGGTGTTCTCATTTTTCTTGCAAAATCAATGATCTTGAGTTCCTTAAAATCAGAGTGCGCAGTAACTATTACGGCACAATCTGCTTCTGTGACAGCATCCTCCGGTGTTGATGCTAAATCAATTTCAAAGAAGTTCATCGCTTCATCTTTTGTTAGAAAAGGATCATAGGCTACTAAATCTACCCCAATCTCCCTTAACTTAGTTATTATTT
Source organism: Candidatus Sifarchaeum marinoarchaea (assembly GCA_016294985.1). Lineage (GTDB taxonomy): Archaea > Asgardarchaeota > Sifarchaeia > Borrarchaeales > Borrarchaeaceae > Borrarchaeum > Borrarchaeum marinoarchaea. The sequence continues at coordinate 18,171 of JAECRW010000013.1, forward strand.
CAGTTGCTGGAGAGTTTATACACACTTTTACGTCGCCTCTGAAAGTTAAACCGAATATAGCAATTCTTGCAGTTTCAGGATCTTTTCCAATTTCTTCTAGCCCATCTTTAATTAAATCAATAACATGGCTGGGCATATTTTCGTTAAGATCTCTAGCAGCCTTTATAAGTGTGGGCACAGCCCCTGCTTTAGTCGCAACATCCATAACAAAATACGGATAATAGGGGATGCAATGACCTCCAACTCCAGCCCCTGGAATGTGTATATTTGAATAAGGTTCTGTATTTGCTGCCGCAATAATCTCTATAATATCTAACCCTAGTTTTTCAGCAATAAGAGCAAGTTCATTAGCTAATGCAATATTTACGTCACGATAAATACCTTTAAAGACTTTAATTGTTTCTGCAGTTTTTGCATCGCGCACCATAATTATGTTGTTTTTTATGACAGAACTATAAAGAGCAATCACAGTATTAGCGCTTTTTTCGTTTATTCCTCCGACAATTTTTGGATACTTAACAGTGAAGTCTGCAATAATGCTCCCGGTCATGACTCTTTCCGGACTAAATGCCAAGCCAAAATCTATGCCCGCTTTTAATCCTGAATGCTTTTCTAAGGTATCTTTGATCATTCCTTCCGTCGTTCCTGGTGGTACAGAGCTTTCAATA
>JAECRW010000096.1 GCA_016294985.1 Candidatus Sifarchaeum marinoarchaea
CTTCATTTGATCCGTCTTTGCAACAAAATCAAAGCAGCGTTTGGATTTGTGATACTAGCAATTTATTCCTGATGCGGTTAATAGAGGTTTTTGGCGTTAAAGGTAGAGTAAAGGATGAAGAATGCTATTACCCCATTTTTAAGTTACCCGAAAACCTCATTGCGAGTTTCTTGCAAGGATATTTTGATGGTGATGGAACCGTAATCAGTAAAGAAAAAGTTGTAAAGTTCGCTGTAGGTAAATTACCAGATTCTATAGCACCAAATTATCCTCCTGAGCAGAGTAAAGAGCGGGCGAAAAACATTCAGCTATTGCTAAAAAGGCTCGGAATTGCCTCAAAACTAGTAAGACGTGATACAACGAGTATAAAACCTGGCGAAAAAGGAACAAGTATAATCTATGATGTAGCAGTTAGAGGTAAACGGGATGTTCTTAAATTCATCGAGAATATTAGCTCCAGACATCCAGAAAAGAGTAAAAAACTCAAAAGATTAGCAAGAGAATTAGAATCGATTCCTGATGTAACAACAGACTTCGAAAAAGCACCGTTAATCTCCGGTTCGTTGATTAAAAAGACGCGTGAGTATTTAGATCTACCTCAGGCGTTCTTCGGCACGTCTAGTCGGATTAGTGAAATTGAAAGTGGTAAAAAACGACTGGGAAATTTTGATTTGTTACAAATGGCAGAAAAAGTTGTAGAAGTCTATTTCAGTAACCCTGGACATCATGATATCAGCGAATTGCATGATATGGAGCGTTTTGGCAGTGGTGACTTCATTCTTGATAAAATCGTAGAAATTGAAGAAATAGAATCTGATTCAGATTTTGTCTATGATATAACTGTGGCTGAGGTTATGATAGGAAATGAATTGGGTTCTCGCAAATCAGTAGGATTCCGCGACAAAACTCACCGATTCGTTACTGATAACGGGTTAGTGGTTTCTAACTGTGAAAGTTTACGTGAAATTTCTGCTGCCCGAGAAGAAGTACCGGCTAGAAGGGGTTATCCAGGTTACCTTTACACAGACCTTGCAAGCATTTACGAGCGGGCAGGAAGAATTACAGGACGAAAAGGTACGATCACCCAGATGCCGATCCTTTCCATGCCTAACGACGATATAACGCACCCAATCCCAGATTTGACAGGTTATATCACCGAAGGACAGATTTATGTCGATCGTGGATTACATAGAAGAGGTATCTATCCTCCCATCGATGTATTGCCTTCATTGTCTCGTTTAATGAAAGAAGGAATTGGAAAAGGCCTCACCCGGGCAGACCACCGCGAAGTCGCCGACCAACTCTACTATGGTTACTCTGAAGGCAGAGACTTAAGGGAACTCGTAGCCGTAGTAGGTGAAGAAGCACTTACAGAGAGAGATAGGCGATATCTCGAATTTGCTGAGCGCTTTGAAAGAGAGTTCACTAGCCAAGGTATGGTTGAAGATCGCTCGATTGATGAAACATTAGACATCGGATGGGAACTTCTTGCAAAACTACCAGAAAAGGAACTCAAGAGGATCGACCCCGAAACAATTCAAAAATGGCATCCCGCGTATCGTAAAGGATAAGGCGGTATTTATTCATACCTTTTTTCCTTGTAGCCTGAATCACGGAGGAAGAACAAATGAGTGAACTTATGGCTGGAGTTAATCCCACGCGTATGCAGTTGTTAGCATTAAAAGATAGACAAAACTTGGCTGTTAAAGGACACGGACTTTTGAGTGAAAAAATGGATGCTCTCATACTGGAGTTTTTTGCAATTCTTGAAGATGTCAAGACGGTGCGAACAGAACTCTCTGAAATGCTTTCAAGGGCATTTAAGTTTCTAATGGATACAAAATTGATTCTAGGAGCACTTAAATTAAAGGAAATTGGTATGGCAGCGCCAAGTCTTTTTAAATTAGAGGCCGAGACAAGAAATTTGATGGGCGTTCGCGTTCCAGTCTTACATCTTGAGAAAAAACTCGATGAATCTGAAAAAACACCTTTTTATGGATTTGTAGATACTCCGACAGTATTGGACGAATCAGTAAACCTTTTTCAGCAGATTTTAGAGAAGATAATCAAATTTGCTGAGATTAAAGCAACATTGGAAAGGCTCGCTGATGAGATTATCAGTACTAAACGACGGGTCAATGCCCTTAATTATGTAATCATCCCTCGTCTAGAAGCTACAACAAATTTCATTGATCAATATCTCGAAGAGCGCGAACGTGAAAGTTTTGTCAGAATGCGTCATATAAAGAGGCTATTAGAGAAAAAAGATATTGAAGAAAAGAGCAGTCAAGAAACCAAAAGCATACTTACTGAATAAACGAACTTTTTTTCGTAGATCTCTGAAAATCAGACCATACAACTGTTATGTGTGGTAAACTATCAACTTTCCCCAACTCACATATACGCCTCCTGCTTTATAAACACCTTGCTGGATTGTTCCCTAGGCTGATGGAGGCAAGTCGTGAGGTGGGTCGTAATAACCACAGTTGGGTTAATTAGGTGTAACATCAATAACTGTAACTTACCCCATTGAGAATACTTTAAATTATTAGATTAATATACTAAATAGAATTGATCATAAGAACCTTTGAGGACTAGTTTAGATCCCCATTAAGCAGTTGAATCTATCCAAGAATCAAAAAGGTACACTTAACTCAAAAACACAGTAATCCAGGTGATATAGAAGGTGACGTCTTTAGAAGACAATGCGATGAAGATCATTGTAGATACCGGAGTACAAGGTATATTGCAGTCAGATCTTTGGAAGAAGTTGGAAACTACAAGTCGAGAGGGCTCAAGGCTAGCTGTACGCCTCGAGAAGACTGGGTTAGTTAAGCGGGTGAAAGAATTAGTTGATGGAAGATGGACCTTCAGATTGTTTGCAAAAACCGTAAGTACCTCAAAAAAAGAATCGGTGAATACTCTTGAAGGATGTCCCTGTTTCACTTGTGGAGATCTGGCGAGATGTGGAAATCTTCAATCCATATCGCCAGTTTTTTGTGCTGGCTTAGACCACTGGCTTCAAAGACTGTCTAAATCTGCTAACGGAAATAGTTCTACGTAAAACTATTTAACAAAATGGGAAGGGGATCTAAAGCACTGTATTTTTTCATCACTGAGCATGAATGAATTTCGGAGATTTTTACTAATGGGTAAACGAAGGATTTGGCTGGACGAAAGAAAAAAGGATTATTATTACAAAAAGGCAAAAGAAGAGAATCTTCGTTCAAGAGCGGTTTTCAAACTAATCCAGTTAAATAAAAAATTTCATGTGATAAAAAAGGGAAACAGTGTTCTAGATTTAGGCTGTGCACCAGGAGGTTGGCTCAAAGCGATTAAAGATATTGTAGGTGAAAAAGGTATAGTCTTAGGAGTAGATTTACAACCTATAGCTCCAATCCCCCAAGTAAAGTTTGTTTTAGGCGATATCACGGACGAAAATACCCTAAATGAAATTAAAGTGTATAACTCTAGTTTTGATGTAATCACCTCTGATTGCAGTCCTAATGTTAGTGGAAACTGGGAGGTGGATCATGCACGCCAGATCTATCTTGCTGAGAAATCGCTAGAGATCTGCCATCAACTTCTTGCCGAAGGAGGTAATTTCATAGTTAAGGTATTCCAAGGAGAACTCTTTGAAGATTTCATTGACAAAATGAAAAAAATGTTTGAGAAGGTTATTATAAGTAAACCTGACGCTTCAAGAAAAAGAAGCTCAGAAATATACGTAGTTGGTCGTCATTATGACTCCAAATATACTTGAAAAAGCTAAGACAAAAGTTTATTCCCAATTTTACCAACGAACCGTAGATGATATAATAATCTATGACCACAAATCTAGCGAATTAGTCGACCTCTCCTTGTTAGTTGGTGTATGTAGAAATCTTCTTCCTTGGGATCATGAGAGGCTTTATTCCAAAGTAGAGCAGATTAATGATACCCTAGGTCTTCATAACAAGTATGTTCGTTATTGTAATCACAATAAACCGACTTGTAATGCACGACAAATGTTAGAAGCTCAAGAAGTCCCAATTTCTCAAATTTCTAAGGTAATATGGAGCTTTCAATCGGTTATGTTGCAGTTCTTTTTCAAGATTCCATCTAGTCGTGACTTTCCAATACGGTGTGAACAACATGCTAATATTCTAACTGAGAATGATTTTCGACTAAGCCGAATTAATCTCTCACGCGGATTTGTGATTTTTCAAGAACCAAAAATTGAAGTTGAGCTGAAATTCAAGGGAGACTGGACGATTTACATCCCTTATCAAATTGGAGACTGGGAAAGACTCTTAGAATCAGTAAAGTCATCAGAGATGGCGCTTCTTCAGCCAAGGCTTCAAACTACATGTGATCTATATATAATGACACGTCTCGTTTGGAACAAAGAAAAAATGAGTCCAAAGGAGGCAGATGAAAGATTTACAGAATTCACTACTCAAAATGGATTTACGGTCGGAAAAAAGATATTTCCTATTTTCTTCTTATCACATCCAAAGCTGGAAACTCTAAAAAATCTTGTACAAGAACACCGAGAAGACGTTAAGGAAATCACTTTTGATTCAGTTCAGCTCAGAAACACTATCGACCTTGCAAAGGATATTTCAAAGTCCAGAGAAGTCAGTCAAGGATTTGTCAAGCTAGTTCACTGATGCAAACTAAGTAGTATGTCTTTAAGATCTTCTATGCCAGCATTAGTACGAACTGCTGTAGGCTTAAAATGTGTTCTTGTTACTTTATAGCCATCTTTTTCTAAATAACTCATTACATGCTCTATTTTCGGAACTTGAATGGATAATTCATCACATAATGAGTGGATATCATAATATAGAGGAGGACCGTCTGCTTCTTCTATTATCCGATTTAATAGGCGCATCATACGTCTTTTTTTTTCACCAAGTTGTCTTTTCTCTGCCTCAACTTTCATTCCAATGCAAAATGATTTGTCGAATAACTGACTAACGAATAACGGTCCGCCAACAGATAACGAAGAACTGCACTTAGGACACAAGTGAACGAATAGAGTAGTAATTCCTTTAACAAGCTCTCTATGACCACATGAAAAGCAATGTAGAAGAAAACCTAATTTCTCTAAAGAGGCGTCTGCTTTTGTGTCACCATGATCTGCTTCAACATAAACGCGAATATAGTGATCCGTACTATGAACGAATCTCACTTTGGTTCCTATGCTAAATCGTGCGGCGATCCTTATAATGCATCCCGATAGCAGTCTTACAGCGATTTCGTGACAGTATTTTGTTTTTAAGGGATATCCTCCGTACTTTCTAAAACAGGCCTCTGGATAAACCCCACAAAGCGGAGCCATATCTGTTGCCGTAACACACAATAAACTCTCTTTTTTCTTTAGAGCACGCACAGCTGAATCGAGTATAGCCACTGGAGTTCCAAATGGGTCGATATCAATGACGTCAAAGCGGTCTCCACTTGATGCGTGCTTATCCAAAAAGAAATTCGCATCTTCGGTTGATACTTTAACCTTTTCCTGTAATTTATTTACTCTAATGTTTTCTGCTGTTAACTTGTAAGCTGAAACATTCTTATCATTAAGGTATACATCTTGGATTTCTTGAACTTCCAGAGCAATTCGAATACCACGGACTCCACAACCAGTTAATGGTTCACAAAACCGAATTGGGCGTTGTTTTTCTTCCTGAAAGACCTGCACTGCCACTACAGATATGTCTCTGTTCAATTTCATTTGAGGATTGTAGAATACAGGTGTTTTTACAAAATCTGTTTCTACTTCTGGTGTGTCTGGTATAAAAAAAGAGACATTTCCTTCAGTAACTCTACGTAGTGGAAACGTTATTTTACCTTCTTTATCACTAGGCGTCATTCGTATTTCACACTTTTTTCTGACTATGTGCTATTTTAATGGATTTCGTTAAAAGTATTATAGGATCATTTTTGAAAAATATTCAGTAAGAAGGGATAGATTTGTCAGAATTAGTAGTATTACGTTTCGGTCATCGTCCCACCCGTGATAAACGAGTTAGTACACATACAGCGCTTGTGGCCAGAGCGTTTGGAGCGGATGGAATATATTTTAGTGATACTCTTGACAAGGAACTTAAAGCAAACATAGAAGGAGTCGTTGAACGATTTGGAGGACCATTTTTTATCGAAATGGGTGAACCGTGGAGA
>JAECRW010000097.1 GCA_016294985.1 Candidatus Sifarchaeum marinoarchaea
AACAAGGGAAAATGTATGTCATATTATTGACAAATTTGATTTCATTTTAGAAGGATCTGATAATTTTGCAACTAAGTTTTTAATTAATGATGCCTGTGTCTCGTTAGGAAAGCCGTTCACGATTGCAGGAGTATTAAGATTTGAAGGACAAATGATGACAGTTGTCCCAGGCAATTCTAATTGTTATCGCTGCGTTTTTCCAGAGCCACCACCTCTAGGCACAGTTCCATCGTGTCAAGAAGCTGGTGTTTTCGGTGCTGTTACTGGTTTATTTGGGTCACTACAAGCAAGTGAAGCAATAAAATATTTATTAGGCATCGGTGAACTCTTGACTGGACGTATGCTTATTTTTGACATACTTTCGATGTTCATGACTATTGCGCAAACGGGAAGAAATCGAAATTGTAAGGCCTGCGGAGAGTCGCCGATTGATTTGTTAAATAACTATGATTATGAATCTTATGATGTGTGTGAATTACCTAATAGGTAAAACAAAAGGGAGGGCTCAAATGAATCAAGTAACCGTTCGAAAAGTTGTGGACTTGAAAGGTCATCAATGTCCCTTTACTTTTGTTCTAACTAAGGCTCATTTGGAGGAAATGGCTTCGGGTATATTAGAAGTCATTGTAGATTACCCTCCATCCGCAGAAAATATTCCAAGAAGTGTTATAGCGCAAGATTTAGGGAAAATCATTAGCGTTGAACACATTGAAGGGAATACGTATAAGATAATTATTCAAAAAACAAATGGACTAAAACAAGGAGAAGAAAAATGATATCGATCCATGTAAAACCATTTGCAATGTTAAGAGACTTTTTAAAAGCAAAGGAGTTTACAGTAGAATTAAATGGAAATCCTATTGTTAAAAATCTGTTAGAGGAATTATTTCGAAGATTTGGTGAAAAACTACGCGAAAAAATTATGGATCCTGTTTCTAATCAAGTTAAACATCATTGGGTAATCCTAGTAAATGGACACAGTATTAAGTTACTCCAAGAGCTTGATACACCACTTAAAGACGGGGATGAAGTCCTTATTTTTCCACCCGTCGCCGGAGGTTAAAATAGAAGGGATTTAGTATTGCTGTGATTAAATGAAATTCGCGGAAAATAGCTGCAATACATTGACTGGCGATAACTCTTAGTAAACGATTATAGACTCCTGAGCAAATCTAAATAGATTTATTTGGTAGGTCTAAATGGAACTTAATTGGGAAATAATTTCAAACAAATTAACTGAAACATTTATCTTGAATCATACGGCTGTGGGAGTTAAAATCCTTAATAATAACCCTATTATTGAGGATAAAGATATAACAAAACTAGAAACCCCAACACGCTTTTGTCAAATGGTATTAGATGCTGCAGAAGGGGAAAAAATTATAACGTTTGCTAAAGATCTTAACTGTCAAAGTCCAGTAATCTGTTTAGGGTTTGAAGAACCAAGATATGCGGATATTGAGCCAAGAATAAAACCAGCTACAACCAAGGCGGTATATATTGCAGCCTTAGACAAATTTACAACAGATCCTGATGTTATTTTGTTTATTTTCACGCCCCGGCAGTCAATGGAATTTGCTAGAGCAATACAGCTTCTTAAAAATGAAGATATAACGGTAGAATTTGGTGCGCGAATGGCTGTCTGCGGCGAAGCCGTTGCCAAACCATATATTGAGAAGAAACCAAATTTAACAATGCTATGTTATGGGGCGAGAATACATACGAGTTTTTGTGATGATGAACTTGTTTTTGGAGTACCAACAAGTTGGATAAAAGAGCTCGCAAATTCGCAGGTGCTTAATAAGATAATTGAGTCAAGAGAGCTTGAAAAAGAACTTTTTCCCTCCTAAGAAAATTCCTTTTTAAAAAATGTATCGAAGATATATTAAACTCTCAAAATAATTTAGTGGGAATGATAGAGACACAAAGTTAATGTACTTATTATTTCAAAAAATTCAGGGAAGTATTTTTGTAATTTGCAACATGTTGAACTATCATTAAGCATTGACCTGAGGTAGGCTAATGAGCAAAGGTATTCAGAAAATATTTTCTAAGGTACCTAACACCTATGAGTTAATCAACCATATTCTGACATTTGGCTTGGACATTTTATGGCGCAAGAGAGCTGCTAAGCTAGCAGTTACTGAGAATGGCTCACATTGGATAGATATTTGCACCGGAACGGGCGAGATGGCTGCTTATCTCCGGCGACTTGCTCAAAAGAAAATTATGATAATCGCAGCAGATTTTAGCTTGCCAATGATTCGAAAAGGAACCCAGAAGCAAGAAGCCGGTCAAATTGCCTTTGTCCTCGCTGATGTTAGGGCTCTACCTTTCAATGATAGGACATTCGATCTTGTAACCATTTCATTCGCTACACGAAATATTAATATCAACCGTGACGCCTTAATTCAATGTCTTAGTGAATTTCACAGGATTCTCAAGCCAGCAGGACGATTTGTAAATTTGGAAACCAGCCAACCATCGTCATTGGTTATGAGAAGGTTTTTCCACAAGTATGTTGAACTCTTTGTTAAACCGATCGGACAATTCCTGTCAGGATCAAGGGCTGGCTATGCCTACCTTTCACATACAATTCCGCGTTTTTATACCGCTGATGAATTTGCAGACATAATCTATCAAGCTGGTTTTGAAGAAGTTACCTTTAATCACATGCTACAGGGAATTGCCGCTATTCATAAAGCTGTTAAGTGAACTACTCCGCCCTAAAGGACAGAGCTTCGTAAGAAGGTTACTCTCCAAATCCAAATAGCTTTGGTAGTCTTATTCTTACCGGTCTGTTCACCAGACCACTATTCCTTATCCCTCTTCTGATGAGGAGAGACTCAGGAACTACTTGTTTTAAGATGTTAATGGTACCCCACACTTTATCTGTAAAATTCCATTATTTGTATCAATTGAACCTTATCTTCAAGTGCTTTGCAAAAACACGTTTCTTTAGATGATTAAAGTAAGCCTTTGGTTTTGCCAGAATAGTATTTTGCCAAAATGGGGATTTTTATATATTGTTTACAAAGATGCAATTCATGCGCTGCAATTCATTCCACTATTGTATGGGCTTCAGTGCCATCAGGAGTCCTCATTGGACTGCTTGCGCTAGGAACCTTCATTGGAGTGGCTGTGCCTTTCGACCTACACTACCACACTACACCACATATATCTAGTCAAAAACTTATTTAAAGATAGGGAGCCCCGTGTGAAAGTAAAACGTCCCTCAATTCCTTCCCACCCTGAAGGGTAGGGGCTTCCTTGAGGTGGAGTTGTGAAAAAAATGCATAAGAAAGTCAATCAAGTTGACGTTAAGCAAGATCAAACTTTGAAGGAATTAATAGATAATCTAGATGAAACGGCGTTTAATGCAAGGAGATTAGCGAGAGCCTGTAAAATATATGAAAAAATGGTTAAAATAGAGGGATGTGTTAAATTTTTTTCGCTTGCAGGGGCAATGGTTCCCGCAGGAATGCAAAAGATTATTCATGATATGCTTGATTTAGGGTTTATTGACGTTCTTATTACAACTGGAGCCAATTTAACTCACGATATAGCAGAAACGTTGGGTTTTCCTCATATTCAAGGAGATACTGAACAACGAGATGAAGACCTTTTTAATAAAAAAATCAGCAGAATTTACGATGTTTATATGCCCACTAAGGTTTATGAATCAATGGAGGAGTTCATAAAGACTCTAAGCTTTGACCCTTCAATATCTGTTAAAGATTTCCTCTGGTTTCTTGGAAACGAATTACCCGATCACCCTCATTCAATCTTGCAAGTTTGTTCAAAGAAAAAGATACCTATTTATTGCCCGGCTTTTACGGATTGTGGGCTTGCTATGCAACTATCATTTGCCTTCCCAGAGACCAACCTTAATCAATTCCAAGATTTAAAAGACATGATTAATATGGCATGGGATGCAAAGGTTGCTGGAAGTTGTATAGTTGGCGGAGGAGTTCCCAAGAATTACTTACTACAAGCCATGCAATTTTCACCAAATAGCTTGAGTTATGCAATTCAAATAACAATGGATAGACCTGAATCGGGTGGATTAAGTGGTGCATCTTTAAGCGAAGCGATAAGCTGGGGAAAAATCAGCGAAAGCGCGGAATACTCGACAGTGATAGCCGATGCCACGATAGTTCTTCCATTATTGTTGTCTTACCTTAAAACAACTTGTTAGAACTAATTTTGCAGTTCTTTAGCCTTTTCGTCGTTACATTATATTAACTATTATTGATAATGTTCTAAACATTATTTTTTATTGACGACGTCTAAAATGATGTGTGCTTTACAAAATCTAGTTATGTTCATTACCATATACTTTTCTCATTTTAACTTCAAGTCCTTTGAAAAGGGAAGGTAATTCTTGGTAAAACAGATACTTTTAAATAGTTCGCTTGTACTATAATTTTAGTCCAATATTTCCAGAAGTTTGTTATCGACTATCCACCAAAAGCAAACGCACACTGGGTTTACTAAAAAAGTGGGGTGGGGAAGTATGGAATTTTGTCCGAAATGTGAAGGAATGCTTCTCCCAAAAAAACAGAAGAAAACAACCGTGTTACATTGCCCTCATTGTGGGTTCTCATCCAAGCCTAAGAAAAAGAAAGATGAGAGTTATAAAGTAGTATGGAAAATTGAACATACTCCAAGGGATGAAATAATCGTTGTTGAGGGCAAAAAACGCGGAAAAAAGAATAAGGAAGTATTGAAGGAAGAGATGGAAGATTATTATCGGTCTATGCTTGAATTTTATCCTGAGGAAGGAGATTAGACTCTTTTTTGGCATCTCCATAACTTTTGTAGGCAGTACCTAGAATATTCGCCTGACAAGATCTTCTGGGAAGATCCCAAGAGATTCTATATCGTTTTCTTTAAATTGAGAGATGCACTCGAATAACTCATTTTCTTTAATTCGATACCCAATAATTGCAGTTATCTTGTCTACTATGCAGATTAACCTTTAACCATTACATTGTATTGTGTTAGGAGCGAAGTTGAATTAAAGAGAAGAGAAAAGAAAAGGAAATTGAAAGGCTCAAACTTTGGTTTGAGTAATATTAAAAATAAGTTATTCAACTTATCTTCGAGCACGGCGCGGATTGCGGAACAGCGAAATCTCATGTCCAGTGGGATCAAATTTGTATCCTTTTTTGATTCCTTTGAGAAGTTTTTTAAGTGTTTCATTTGCTTCAGGAAGCCATTTGGTGGCGCATGTAAATAGAATAAGTATGCGTCGAAATACACGGTTATCATATAATTCCTTATCTCTTAGTTTGATCTTCCACTTTCCACCGAAGTCTAACAGTTTTCCATCGATGTCAGCTACTTTTTTTCCCGTTGCAACCTCTTTAACTCTGAAATCAGAACCAAGAGTCATTCTAGCTGCAGAAATTTCAAATATTCGTGTCTCATTTGTTTCTTCGTCTATAAGCGGAAATACATATCTTGCTCCCGTCATTGTATGTGCTCGGACAATTCTAATTAAATAGTCGTATCCGGGAACATTAACAATAAACGCAGGTAAAGGATCGCGCTCCCCTGCAGACAACACCAGAGACTCTGTTAAAGACTGTTCGATACTACCCGTCCATCTTCCGCCTCCGCCGCCTTTTGTAAGAGCTGAAAAGGTCTTGATAACTATTCTACGGTTCTTATCCGCATCTTTGCCATACTTTTCTTTTAAAGGGCCTCCGAGATCAAAGAAGCCTAGGTTTAGCCCAATTATTTCTTTTCTATTCCTATCCTTGAAAGTAATATCTCCTTGTTCCTCCATTTCCTTTGTAAATTGGCGACTTCGTGCAGCTCGTTCTATTTCTTTCTTAAGTCCAATTTCAGCCCCGTGTAGAGATGTTTTCCATAGATTAACAACAATCTCCTCAGATACGAACTTTTCCTCTTCTGGTACTTCTTCCTCTTCCTCAATATCATCTACACTAAATTCATCACTCAAATGTGGTCCTCCTCACTTTAGTTTGTACATAGATAGTGTTTCTTTTTAACATAAAGATTTTCATGACCAATAACTCTTTCGAATCATACTTCTGCAATAACGTGCAAATGCATTTACAAAAACCAGAAGTTTTTTTTATGAGGAGTGTGGTTTTTACACAGGTG
>JAECRW010000275.1 GCA_016294985.1 Candidatus Sifarchaeum marinoarchaea
CATCGTATCCTTGCTCGGTCAGCTTCCGGTACATGGGGATGATGTATGTGGAGGCCTCCATGGCCACTCTGTCCACCTTTAGAGGTTCCAGGAACTCTGGTATCTCCTCATTCTTCATCCTTCTCTGGGTTACCACCTGCCCCATTGAGTCAAGGACGATGGCGTATGTTGATTCTTTGTGGACTTCCAGTCCGCGCGCGCATTAAGTTATCGATTACAAGAAGTGCTGAGATTTTTATATCTGGTATTAATTAGCTAATTAATAATCTCGCCAACATCGTAGATAGCGGCACAGAGAACAGTGTCTGCGGCTCCATAATAAACGATAAGCTCATCATCTAATAAGATAGACCCACAGCTAAAGACTACATTAGGCACCTTTCCGAAGCGCTCATGGTCTTCTAAGGGTTCGAGGATGGGTTCTTCGGAGCGGTAGATAACCCTTGTTGGATCATCTCTATCTATGATTGCCGCACCGAGCCGATATACTCTCTCGAAATCCACTCCATGATATATGAAAAGCCATCCTTCATCGATCTCAATCGGTGGACCTGCAGCCCCAATTTTCATGCAATCCCATTTTCCATATCTTGGTTCCATAACGGCCTTTATACCGTTCCAACTTCGGAGATCTTCAGAGAATGCCACGCATATGTCTGGTTCTATGCGATGATACATAACATAGCGGCCTTTTATTTTAGTGGGGAAGATAACGCCATCCTTGTTACGAATACCTGGGAAAGGCAGCCATCTCTCGCCCCAATTCCATCTTTTACGAATAAAGTCTTCTACAGAAATTGATGTCAGAGCTATTTGGAAAGCGCATCGTATGCGGCTACGTAGAGCCGTGTAAGTCATTACGCATTTTCCTTGGAGTGTGGTTAAACGTGGATCCTCACAGCCATCTTGTTCTGCAGGTTTTTCTGGTACGAAAATGGGTTTAGGTAGTCGTTCATCGATGTGGCAGCCATCTGAAGAGGATGCAAACCCAAGTCGTGAGATTCCATCTTCGCCTATGGCACGGTATAGGATGTAAACCTGGTTGTTCAGATAAACCGCAGTAGCGTTGAACACCATCTGGGATTCCCAGGCGTGATTCGCTACAGGTTTAAGAATAGGATTGCCTGCGAATCGCCTCATAGGTCATCTTTCCACTTAATCAAAATAAATTCTATAGTTATTATGCTATATCTTGGAGCGGCTTATTCCTACAACTTCGTCTAGGAAATTTCTAATGCTCAATATTCCAACCAGTTGCTTATTCCCATCCACAACCGGCAGATGCCTTATTCCATGATCGGCTATAAGCGCCATCGCCTCAGCAAAGGATGCTTCATCCCGTATTGTAATTATGTTTTTGGTCATAACCGTTTTAAGAGGAGTATTAAGAGATGTCTTCGTGGCAAAGATTCTGATGGCATCCCGTTCTGTAAAGATTCCCTCACATCTTCTCCCATCGTCGATGATCACTATT
>JAECRW010000276.1 GCA_016294985.1 Candidatus Sifarchaeum marinoarchaea
TTGAACAGGCAAGATTGCACTCTATCCCATTAGTGGAAAACATTCTAATTGAAGTAACAATTCGGAAACTTTTAGATCTGGTCTTTGAGCGCATAGAACAACTATTAGAATCGCCTGCCACGCCAGAATAACTTTAGACTTTACGAGGAGAGAATATTGGCAAGATTTGTCGTGATCTCGGATTCTCATATCATTCATGGTCCAGAGTTCAGTGAAAAAATTTTTCAGAAAGGATTAGATTTAGCCACTTCGGTTAAAGCCGATTTCTATTTTCATTTAGGTGATATTGTCGAAAAAGGGACACTGGCAGAGTATTTATATGCTGAAGAACTTCTTAGACCAATAAAACATAAATTTCATTTCATTCCCGGAAATCATGATGCCAGAAACGTAGGAGACAGGCTTTACGAAGAATTTTATGGGTACAGAGAATTTGAGATTGAAACAAAGATTGATGGTACACCATTCTATATTACTGGACTTGACAGCACTATCCCCGATGTCAATAAAGGAAGAATGGGACAGCGTACGATAAGGGCCCTAGAAAAAAGATTGAGTCAATTAGACGATGGCATAATTAAAGTAGTTTTATTCCATCATCACTTGCTTCCGATACCTAATACTGGAAGAGAACGCGGTACAATTGATGATGCGGGCGATATGTTAAAAATCTTATTGAATTACGATGTTGATGTAGTTGTTAATGGACACAGGCATACAACTAATGTTTATCGTATCACTGATGGCGACCATGGATTAATTGTTATTAATAACGGCACTTTTTCGGCAACCAAGACACGATATCGTAACCGTCAATCCTTCTCGGTAATTAATGTCACGCCAGATGAAGTAATAACAAAACGAATTCAAATTGAACCAGTCAAAGAATTTAAAACTATTAAAAGTTATCATCACTATCCAGCTTTGAGATTTGATGGGGCACGATTATGCCGAATAATTCATATTTCTGATACCCATTTTACACAAGGATCCGAATTTCAAGAAAAGAACTATGACAAAGCTGTAGAATTAATTAATGAATCAGGAGCTGATGTTGTGGTTCATACTGGAGATGTCACAAATGATGCTTATCAAACGAGTTTTCGACTCGCAGCAGAGAAGCTTGGCCAAATAGAACTGCCAAAAGTGATAGTGCCAGGACCTCGTGACTGTTATGCAATCGGCTGGGATCTTTTCCCAGAAATGATAGGTCCCATGGATCCAGTATGGGAGATATCTAATCTGAAAGTTATGGGAATTAACACCTGTCTTTTAGAAGAAGAGGTTGGATCTGTCGGACGAAGTGAACTCCAAGCTGTTCTGGATGAAATCCATGCGATAAAAGAACACAAAATTGTTGTAGTAGCTATGCACCACCATTTATTACCATGTCCAAAGACAAGACACACGGCATCCCTGACTGATGCAGGTGAGGTCGTATCCGCACTTGCAAGAAGTGGCGTGGATTTGGTT
>JAECRW010000098.1 GCA_016294985.1 Candidatus Sifarchaeum marinoarchaea
TTAATTATTACTGATAAAAACATTGTTGAAATTGGGCTTGCTGAGAAAGTGAAAGCAATAATTGAGAATGAAGACATTAAGGCCGATATTTACGATGGAGTTCACATAGAGCCTACTGATGTGTCAGTCAAAGACGCTATAAATTTCACTACGGGAAAAGGATACGATGGTTTTGTAGGGCTAGGAGGAGGTTCTGCAATAGATACGGCAAAAGCTGTTAATCTGTATACAACTTTTCCAGCACCTTTACTTGACTACATCAGTCCCCCAGTTGGAAAGGGTATTAAAGTCGCTGGACCTCTTAAACCGCTTATTGGTGTACCAACAACCGCAGGAACAGGATCTGAAGGGACTACAGTAATTATCATTGATTTAACAGATCAAAATATAAAAATCGGCATATCTATGCCTTGTTGTCGACCAACGATGGGTTTAATTGACCCACTTAACACATTGACCATGCTACCTTTAGTTACAGCCTCCACGGGCATGGACGTGTTCGTGCATAGCATGGAAGCATACACAGCCATCCCTTATACATCTCGTCCAAAACCAAAAACACCTGCTGATAGACCAGTATATGTTGGATCAAATCCTATAAGCGACGCAGTTGCCGTAATGGCAATAGAAATCGTAGGTAAATATCTAAGAAGAGCAGTAACAAACGGAAGAGATCTAGAAGCCCGCACTCAAATGCTCATTGGATCAACCCTTGCCGGATTGGGTTTCGGTAACGCAGGCGTTCACATCCCACACTCGATGGCGTATCCAGTAGCCGGCATGATTCACCATAAGACTTGGATTCCTCCTGACTACAATTTAGACTATCCTATGGTCCCTCATGGTCTTGCATGTACGATGGGTGCACCTGCAGTAGTTAAGTTTACTGCCTGCACAGATCTTGAGAGACACGCACTAATGGCTCATATGTTGGGTGAGAACATTGAAGGACTTTCTTTGAGAGACGCTGCAATGCTACTACCAGAGGCAATCATAAAACTCATGAAAGATATTAATTTTCCAAATGGAATCAGCGAATTAGGATTCACTGAGGCTGAAATTCCTCAGTTGGTACAAGGAACCTTAAAACAACAAAGGATTTTATCTTGTTCGCCGAGACCCGTCACAGCAAAAGACTTAGAACAAATGTTTGCGGAGTCCATGAGTTTTTGGTAATTTCTTCTTTTTCTTTTTCTTTTTCTTTTTCTCTTTTTGATTTCGGATTCACATGCTCCAAAAGAGACTGAAAATAACGTCCTCACGCATTCAAGAGCACACTGTTATATATATTTAAATGCATATAACGACATTTAATTCTTAACTTTCTTAAAGACGGAATCCTGTCTTTAGCTTCGTTTTAATTATTTAGTGAGAACTTATGTCTTCTTCAAAGAATATTTTAAAGAATGTTCTAACAGATCTAGAATCGCTCAGTTCTTTAGGTGTGACGTTTTTAGCACCTAACGGTGATATCCTCTATGGATCATTTACTAACGAAGAATACGAAAATTTAGCTGCAAATATCGTCAAAAGAAGTTTTTCAAGTATGGATGTTTCTGATTTCATAAGAAGAGGGCTCGCGGATCTCAATTTAGAACTATTTGTCTTTAAGATATCCAATAATATTATGGTTAGTCTGATAACGAGCGAGCCGATTGGGACCGTAATGGTAAATCTAAACATCATTATTAGAAAATATCAAAAAGAGCTAGAGAGCGCGTTTCAAAGCTATAATATATTGAGAGAAGTTTTCGAGGAACCGATAGATCACGAGGTGCATGAAATTCAAGATGAAGTATTATGTAAAACAATACGAAAAATGTTTGAGAAAATCAAACAACTTGGAACGATTGAGATTTTATTTTTTGAAGGAGATAAATTAATTTACGGTAGCTTTGCTGATAAGGAATACGAAAAAATTGCTATAGATATGGTGATAAAACATATTTCGGATTTGAATATCTCAGATTTTATTAAAAAAACTTTGGAGACCGATACAAAATTATTTGTGTGCAAACTTTCTGAAACAATTACTACTGCATTCTTGGCGAAAGGTGTGCTTGGACAGATCCTGTTGCGGCTGAAAGAAATCATTAAAGAGTTTGGATCACAGCTAGATGAAATCTTTAATTAAACGATGTGAATTCTAATGATAGTTAATTGGCCTGCATAACTGGAGAAACATCTTTTCTCAGGAACAATTAATATTTTGATTTATTCTTTTAGCCTGGTTTGTTTCCATCATTCTCCTACTGGTTTAATATGCAGTTCTGCAGCCACAAATCCTCTTTCTTCTAATTTAGAATTTACAGTTTCAACATATTTTCTGTGGAAAAATAAGTAAAAAAACACTGTAACAACAATTATAAAGCCAGCCGTACCAAGAACGAAAAGTATCACAAAATAAAACAAATCCCAAACTCCCCCAAAACTAATAAAAAGTGCAATGAAACCGAGAATCGTTCCTGCACTGGCAAAGCCTTTAAAGATATTCTCTAACCACTCACTAGCCTTTATAACTTTTCGCTTAGTGTGATCGAAAAACATCCAATTGCTGTCTTTAATGATCCAAATTGTTGGTACAATAAACCCTAGTAGTACTGATCCAAAAGTGATTATGAGACTGTTTTCAATGGTGTAAACTTCTTGGGTTCCTGTATACCTACTAACGATGGTTAGAATACCTATAAGAAAAAGAATTGGAAACAAAGGTTTTTCGAGGGCTTCTGATAAATGAAATCCAACCCCAGATCTCTTCTCAATTGCTTCGCTTTTAAGCACAAAATAACCTTTTTGAGCAGATTCTATCTGCTCGGCTGAAATTGGCTTTACTCTCTTAAATATTGTGAGAGCATTGATAAGAAGATCTGTTGTCGCTATTTTTCCACTAATAATCCAAATGAAGACTCCGATAACAATTGAAGCCAACGAGAAGTAAATTATTATAGAGTAACCCCAAATGTAACTTAACCAAATGGTATAGATTCCAAGCGCGAAAACTACTAAGGTAAAAACCAATTTTAGGTAATACGATATAGACCTCATTTTTCTTTCCTCGCCCTTCTCCAAGTAATTCGGTTATTTTTGTGCTTGCATCCGCATGAAGGAATTACCTTGTATATACTGACAATGTCATATTTAAACTTATATTTATGATTTCTCCGCAAGAAGACCTCCCAACTGCGTCACCGATATGGAATACATTTCAGCAATTATTGTCATAATGACCGCGTGAAAAATGTTGGCAACAACAATAAAGTCAATAAAAGACTTGTGATTCTACTTGGTTTCCTCTACAGTCATGTGAATAGAAATAAGCAAAACGTTCTATAACAGAGAATTAAAAAGAAGGAATTTATTTAGATCGGAGTAGTATCTTCTGGACGTTCCCTTTGTGCTGCTTCAACAAATTTCTTTATTTCGTCATCAGAAAGTTTGGTGAAAGTTCTCGTTTCAGAGTCTATAATGGCTACTTCAACTTTTTGGGCAACGTCATCTCCTTCTAGGCCTCCCTCTACGACAAGAGCTAATGCGTTTAATGCTAGTTTTATACTATCGTTAAGATCCGCGTTTTCTTTATATTCCTTCTCCAAGAATTCAGTACATGTTTGTTCTCCCGAACCTATGGCGACGGCTTGATATCCGATATATGTACCGCTGGGGTCAGTCACATATAATTTAGGTCCGGTATCATCAACTCCTGCTATCAGTAATTTAACGCCGAAGGGTCTTACACCTGCAGTCTGTGTATATCTCTGTTTAAGATCTCCGATATATCTTGTCAAAGTCTCGATAGGAATGTCTTCATCATATGTGAGTCTATTAATTTGCGCTTGAACTCTTGCTTGGTTGATCAGTATGCGTGCATCAGCCGTTAATCCAGCTATCGCAGCGCCTGAATGTTCATCAAGTTTGAATATCTTTTCAATCGTGAATTCTTCTACAAGTTTACTAAGAATCCTCTTTTCAACTGCTAAAACTACGCCATTAGCCGCTCTAAGTCCAATAGCGGTGGTTCCTCGCCTTACGGCTTCTATTGCATATTCTACTTGGAATAATCTCCCATCAGGAGAAAAGATTGTAATTGCCCGGTCGTAACCGGTTTCAGGTGGAGCAAACATTGTTTATTATCCTCCATAAGCGTAAAGACGCTGTACAACCAGTGAAACAATATACTTGATTTGAATGTAGGAGTGAAGTTCTATTTAAAAATTCACCTATCGTATCATATTTCCTATAACTGTTACAAAGCATTTGCTTGTATTAGAATAACTGAAGACTGGTGTTTTGAGATGCCCGGCGGGATGTTTGGAAGACTTTTAGATGTCGATTTGAGCAATGGTAAAATTACAGAATATTATGTCTCAGATGAGAACCTCAGAAAGTATTTAGGAGGCCGAGGAATAGCCGCCAGGATCATGTTGGAGGAATTTAAAGAGGGAGACGCCCTCTCTCCTGATAATCTTCTGATCTTTATGACTGGGCCCTTGAACGGTTTATCTGTAGCAGGCAGCGGCCGTCATGTGGTCATGTCAAAATCTCCACTGACAGGATTTCTAGGAGAAAGTTATTCAGGTGGGTATTTCGGCACGGAACTTAAAAGAACCGGTTACGATGGAATCCTTATCCGTGGGAGGGCTGACTACCCCACATATCTTGCAGTGATTGATGGCACTGCTGAGTTAAAGGATGGAACCTTTTTATGGGGCAAAACAGTGGGAGAAACCCATGATCTACTTCGCGAGAAATATCGAAATGCTAAAGTTGCGTGCATTGGTCCCGCTGGAGAAAATCTCGTTCGAATCGCATGTATTATCAATGATCGAAATCGTGCCGCGGGTAGATGTGGACATGGTGCTGTAATGGGCTCAAAAAACCTCAAAGCCATTGTGTTATGCGAGACGCCTGGACTTAAGATTCCCGTGGCGGATGAAAAACGCTACAAGGAGTCCCGCCGCCGCTTCACAAAAACACTTAGTAAATCCATAGAATGGGGTAAATATGGCACGTCAGGAGCAACGGCTGCGTTTAGTTTTATGGGCCTTTTGCCGACAAAAAATTTTCAACATGGAAGTTTCGATGGAGCTGAGAAGATTACCGGAAGTACCCTGCACGATACGATTCTTGAGCGAAGAGGGACTTGCACGGCGTGTCCGATCCGCTGCAAGCGAGAAGTTCGAACCAAATCTTTGGGCGAAGAAGTGGTTCCAGAATATGGAGGCCCAGAATATGAAACCGTCGCAGCATTTGGCTCATTACATTTGAACGACGATCTCTCGTTCATCGCATTGGCAAATCAAAAATGTAATGCCAACGGTCTAGACACTATTGGTACGGGTAATGTGATTGCATATCTAATGGAAGCCACTGAGCGAAACTTGGTCAAGGGTTCAGACGGCATAGCTTGGGGTTCAAAAGAAGGAGTTTCCAAATTACTTGACAAAATAGCGACCCGCGAAGGAATTGGTGACAAAATTGCGGAAGGAGTAAAACGTTTTGCAGAATCGATAGGAGGCGAAGCCTTTGCTGTTCATGCAAAAGGTATGGAAGCCCCAATGCATGAACCACGCGGCAAAAAGGGCTTGGGTGTGGACTATGCGACGTCCTATCGAGGGTGTACACATTTAGAAGGAATACACGATACTACACTAGAGAAAGATAATGCTTCCGTAGAATTAGGCATTGTGAAGGCCATCAGTCGGTTTGCTACCGAAGGAAAAGCGGAAATCATCAAAAATTATAATGATGCCCGGTCGTTTACCAATTCGTTAGTGCTCTGCATCTTTGTTGTGAACACATTTCGTGGATTTGTCGAAGAGAACTTTGCCGAGATCCGAGGTATACTGAATGCAGTGACTGGGTATGAGGTTGATAGAGATGAGATGTTGAAAATCGGCGAGCGAAATTACAATTTAGGTCGTCTTTTCAGTATTCGACAAGGATTGGCACGTGCTGATGATGACCTCCCACCTCGCTTTAAGGAAGAGGCACTGCTATTCGAAGATCGCAAAGAAAAAATACCTCAAAAAACACTTGATCGCATGATAGCTCAATTTTATAAGGTTCGAG
>JAECRW010000099.1 GCA_016294985.1 Candidatus Sifarchaeum marinoarchaea
CGGGTTATTTTAAAAAATGTTAAGGGACAAGACAAAAGTGTAGCAATCACCAAAGTTGAGTTAATTAAATACGGAAAAGGATTATTATTCACCTTATGTTAGTCTAAACGCCTCTTTCCTCCCCTGTATAAATATCGGGGCTTCCAGAGGCGGGAGTCGTGAAATATGTTGCCGCTAAAAAATAAGAGAATATTGGTAACCGGTGGCTGTGGATTTATAGGAAGTCATTTAGTAGACCGTTTAATAGAATTAGATAATGAAGTCACGGTGGTAGATGACCTTTCGGCAGGAAAACTTGAATTCATTGAAAAACACATGACAAACAAAGATTTCAAATTCATAAAAGGAGATATACGTGATACGACCATAATGCAGGAAACCTGTAAAGAAAAGGATAGTGTTTTTCATTTCGCAGCGAACCCCGATGTTAGGCTAAGTGTAAATGAACCTTATTTTGATTTTGAATCTAATGTGCTAGGGACGTTCCATCTGCTTGAGGCGATGCGAAAAAATGATGTTCGAACGCTCATTTTTGCATCGTCAGGAGGGACAATCTATGGGGACGCAGAAGTTTATCCAACGCCAGAAAGTCATATATTGATGCCAATCAGTACATATGGGGCATCAAAAGCTTCATGTGAAATGTTTATCTCAGCTTATAGCGAGTGTTACGACCTAAAGGGTGTTTCGCTCCGTTACGCCAATATTTACGGTCCCAGGTCTTTACATGGAGTAATGCACGATTTTTTCTGGAAATTGAGGGAAAATCCTAAGGAATTAGAGATTCTTGGTGATGGTAAACAGAATAAGAGTTATATGTACATCTCAGACTGTATAATGGCAACAATGAAAATCACTGAATACATTATCAAAAGTGAAAACAACTATGATGTCTTCAATGTAGGAGTCAGTGATCAAATCGAAGTAAGAAAGATAGCAGAAATCATTATTGACGAACTTCAATTAGACAATGTGAAATTTTCCTATACGGGTGGCGCAAAGGGATGGGTAGGAGATGTGCATAAGATGCTATTAGATACTGCCAAATTGGAAAATTTGGATGTGAAACCAAAAGTAGTCCTTGAACAAGGCATTAGAATGTATATACGTTGGTTAAAGGACAGATTCGGATGGCAGTGATGTTTTAAAATCAAGCGTCAGCTCCAAATCTCAATATATATCTTCAACAGGTTTCCACAATGAAAACTCGGCCTTCTTAAGTTCCCTTTGTTTTCGGTCTAAGAAAGAATATACTGATTTATGTGGCATTCCTTTAAGAAGCATTTGAACAGCTTCTTTAGCTGCATTGGTCCGTTCAATAGTGCCTATAATGGCTACGCTGTGACCGTAGATACTGAGTGCTACACCAGTCATTTCTTCTATAATTCGTCGGGTTTTTCCACGTTCACCAATAAGTCGTCCTCTGACACGTTTAAGAGCCTTCTGCGTACTGGCAGATTCATCAATGAAAATGACCTCAAGGAACATGTCCTCATCAAGGAGTTTTAATGCACGTTTCGGAGAGAAGCCACGACCTATAGCTAGTATAATATCTCGTGCTCGCCAAACAGCGAGCGGATCGTCTGTTTTTGGGGTTGATTCAACAAGAACGTTGCCATCTGCACTATCGATCGTAATTTTCGTGTGAGTACTCTCTTCAATATGTTTTTTTGTCTCTCCATTCGTTCCAATACAGACAGCTATTCGTTCGCGTGGTATTTTCGTACGCATAGTCCCGTGAACGCCCATTAGTATCACCGATAAGGGAATATCAATCCTCTTTTGTTATTTTGTTGAAAATCTCCTTTGGATTAGAGGTTGTAAGGCCCAATTTATTAAAGAAGTTAACTATCGTGCGAATATCTCTGAAGAGGAATTTTTTTGAATGAGGATGATCAAGAAGAACGCCCTGAGCGAGATCAATAAAGACAGGCATATTCTTATGCATAAGAACATTATATTCACTCAGGTCGGCGTGAACCAATTTAGCCTTATGATATAAGCGAGAGACATACTCAATTATTGTGTGAAATATCTTTTCTGGATCTTCTGGTGGAATGTCCTTCATCCGAGGCGCGGGTACTCCACCAATGCCACCAATGAACTCCATTACCAAAACGTTGTTCCGGACGTCAATAGGGGAAGGCACCCTGACGTCGCATGTCTCAGCAAGTTTTAAGTTCTTAAATTCTTTTAAAGTCCATAAATAGGTAATAGATCGAGCATCCTTTCGTTTTATTCTAAAACGGTGGTCACCTTCGATGTATGGCATGGCATATTTTCTGAATTCAGATTGTGTGCGAAAAATTTTGATTGCAAGGTCCACATCATTGGAATCCTTTGCAAGATACACATTAGCTTCTTTCCCAGAAGAAACAATGCCTACAAGGTTTTTAATAATGCCCTTCCGAATCAGTTTATCAATAGTAAGAACTGTGACTTTATCAAATACCGATTCAACAACCTTCAGATCGTCAGAATCTTTTTCTTTAACCCTCCGTTTGTCGATCTTATCTTTCTCTAAGCGATCAACATCCTCGTGGGCGACGCGATTTGGCACCATCTCACCCACCTATATCTTATAAATTTAGATATCCGCGCTCTTCCAAAAATCTTACCTGTCCCGTGTTATATCGCCACACTATATCGGCTTTTGCATCTTGGAAATCCCACGGAGCTACAATCACAACATCATCTTGTCGAATCCAGACTCTTTTTCTCATACGTCCTGGTATTCTAGATGTGCGGGTGATCCCGTCTGTACATTTTACAATGGCTCTATCATTACCTAAGAGACGGACAACAATTCCTAGGAGCTCGCCTTCGTCGGGCAGGCGAACTCGCCGGACAGCGTAATCTTCTGGTCCTGTATTTTTTTTACCTTTGCCTTTTCCTTTACCCTTTTTTTTTCCTTTGCCTTTTCCTTTACCTTTTTTCTTCTTTGACAAACAATTCCTCCACTAACAACATTTCATCAATTACATTTTGTCTCAGTAAGTTGAATCTTTTCAGATTGAAAAGCTCCGATGAAATAGATGAGTTAGAACAATTTCATCAGTTAAGTTTTATATAATTACCGCACGATTCGTCCCCTCAACTTTTCGGACAGTAGTTTAAAGAGACTTTTGTGCGTTCCAAAACTTTATGAAATAATCTTAGCATCTAGGTTCAAAAAGCTTTTTTTTGGTACATCTTTTCTTCCATCCTTTCGTAGAAGTGTGCATAATCTAACACTGAATCCCTGCAAATTGAAAGAAGAAGGAAG
Organism: Candidatus Sifarchaeum marinoarchaea; assembly: GCA_016294985.1. Taxonomy (GTDB): domain Archaea; phylum Asgardarchaeota; class Sifarchaeia; order Borrarchaeales; family Borrarchaeaceae; genus Borrarchaeum; species Borrarchaeum marinoarchaea. The sequence goes on from JAECRW010000099.1 coordinate 3,266, forward strand.
ATACATGAGTTAACAGTAAAAAACGAATAAGGCATATTCTATGGGTCAAGAATTCCGAAATCTATAAAAGGAAGACTTTTTCATTCTTCTGAAATCCTTTAATGACATCCCCACTCGTAAGATTTTTGTCAATTCTTTTTTGGATTTCATAGGTTTCATATGTTTTCATATTCATAATTTGGAGAGAATCAGGCGTTATGGCGATTACGAGGTATGAATATACATACTTTTCTCTCGGGAAAACCTCTATTTGTTTTTTTGAAAGCTGTGACCATAGAGCATTTACTAAAAGGGAACGATGAACTCCTGTTTTAAGATTTCGGAGTGAGAGTTTGCCTCCTCCAATAGCATGGATTTCATACACCGAATTATCCAACATCATTAAATCTCCAACATGCAAAGGAGGAATTCTAACAGAGATGTTAACGCGATATTGTCTTTTACTTGTGGATTTATCTAACCCAACAAGTTTTGAAGTTATTTTTACTAATGCAGCAACTGCGTCCCGAAGGGAATAGGCAACCGTTGTAGCAACTTTGGAAGAACGGAAGTACAAATCCATACCCTCTTTTTTTTGCACAATCTTTGAAACAAAGGATTGGGGATGGTCTTTGAATCGACTTTGCAACGTGTGTTCGATTAAAGAAAGTGCGTTTTCACGTTCTTGTGATGAAAGAGTTGCTTGTGCTCCACGTATCTGAAGTATCGCTTCATAAGATCCACTTGCAATTCGGGAGCATCTTGGACATCGTTGATATTCTACAGGAAGCGATATCTTGCTTTTTTCCAAATATGAGTCTGAATTGATGTGATGATGCTTGAGAGAAACTGTAATTTCTATCTCTTTTGAAGATTCATCCAACAAAAAAACAGGTTCAATGGCTACAAGTTCATCAGATTCATGAAGGGCTAAACTTTCTTTCACTATTTTTTTGACAGAAGACTCAACAAATTGTGTTAGATCCTCAGAAGAAGGGTAATCCCATTTGTTGCCACTCTTCGTTGCGAGGCATTGGGAACATAAAATGAGAGAAGGAGGCTTTTTAAAACGTAATGACGGAGTTTCCTCTCTATAACATTCTGGACAAAGAGCACCAATTAGAGTCACTTGAGGCTCCGATTTTCCACATTTGACGCAGAAACGTTTTGGTGATGGTATAAAAGTCGCCCCTTTTTAGTTTTATTATAACAATAGAAAGTTAATGAAAGGGGGAGAAAAACATTCAGTTTAAGATGATTATACACAAATTATTTGCACGTGGGGAATTCCACAAATACGTATAACGCTATGCTCACTAATCATGCCATCATCGATCATCTTTGTGATGATTTTTTCCCCAAGGACGTTGACGATGGTAGCGGCATTCATGGCATGGATGCCGTCTTCTAATGTACCCAGGGTTCCCTTATAGAAAGTCTCTTTTATTTCCAGTTTTTTCTTACCATCAGAGAATTCTTTTCCGATGATATCGGCATCGCACACAGCTACCATTATGTCCTTTTCTGTTTTAAACACTCGAAAATATACTTTTGTCGTTATGATTCCTCCAAGAAAGATTCAATTCTTTGATCTTTGTTCTTATTTCAGTTTTGGAACCGCTTCCTTTGCTCCGCATGCCTCGCACTTAATGAAATGATAAGGGCCCTCTTTAAGTAGTATTGTGTCAGGAGACGTACAAGTTGGGCAAATAAGGTAGCGCTTGGCATAGCGTTCGATCAAATCGTTTAGAAAATTTTTCGAGAATTTACCTTGAAATATGGCCCGTGGTCCATCCATAGTACCAGCAGTAGCCAATTCACGAGTAAGGAATTTGAGTAGATGTGCTGGGTCTCTATTCAACCTTGTAGTAATGTCCTTCCAGTTTTGTACAACAGTTCTATTACCTTCGATGAAAAGATCCACAACAGGTATTTCAAATCGCTTATGATGATAGATGTCTGGAGGGACTTGTTCTTTCGCCTTTTTCAGCATTTCATCGTAATTAAAGAAATTAACATCCATAAATTAATCACCTCGCTATAACTCTTTGTAACGACCTGGCTCCGGCTCATATATGACTCCTTCGTTCAATAAGTCTAATATAATTGTTTCAACAGCATCTTCACCAATGTGGGATGATTGCTCTACGATTTCTTTGTAAGATGCACCTTTTCCTGTGTCAAGTGAGTGTATAAGGCTCATTACTTCAGCTCTTATGTCAATTTCGCTTTTTTGTGGAAGGAAAGCTTCCTTTTCTTTAGTATGTTCGATCTTTTCAGGTTCTTTTTCAGGTTCTTTTTCAGGTTCTTTTTCAGGTTCTTTTTCAGGTTCTTTCTTGGTTACGGTTTTACCACCTAAAAGCTGGCTTAACTCAATTATTTCAAGTTCTCGAAGTAACTCCAAATTAACGTCTTCAACCTTAAAGACGTCTTCAGGAATGATGAATAGTTGTCCGTCTTCTTGTTGACGTACTTTTCCGACAATGTCTATTATATCACCGACCTGATAATCAGCAAGTTTTTCGCAGTCTTCCCGCCATGCCTTTAATCTGATGGTTTCAGTAGCATCATCTAACGTTAAGGATGTATACTTCTTCTCAACATTATCATATCTCTGTACGATTGTGCTTAAGAGTCGCACTCTTGTGACAGGACCGATAAAGGTCTCTAAGAAGGCACCCGTTTTTTCTCGAACATATGATCCTGCATATAAATCGGCGATATG
>JAECRW010000277.1 GCA_016294985.1 Candidatus Sifarchaeum marinoarchaea
TCTTTTAAGAAGAGCAAGACGAAACAACTTCGACTCTCCATATTTTAGATTAAAACTTGAAAAACTCGTTCAAGAACTTCTGTCTGGAGACCTGCCATTGTTTCATTAGATTTACTTTAAAAAAGTAGTATAGCACCTTTAGGAGTTAAGTTTTAATGAAAAATGATGGAAATCACAAAGGCAAAAGCAAAGAAAATAATAAGAAAAGATTTCCTTTCCAACAAGAGGATTTTTTTCCAGTTCCATTTTAAATTAATTGACAAAAGGCTCTGTCCACAAGAACAATGTTGTTCCACTAAACTTTAGGCTGTGGTAGTTCAAATCTGTAACTAAGATAACTTTTTAAAATGCGCCCTTTACGAATTCTCTTAAAATTATTTTTCAGAGGTCAATTTAAATGAAACGTGATTGTAATATAACCAAAAATATTGAACACTGTGGCTGTACTTATCCTTCTTGCTCAAAAAAAGGGCTTTGTTGTGAATGTATAAGTTATCACAAAGCTCATGGTGAATTGCCAGGCTGTTTATTTCCTCCAGAAGTAGAAAAGACATATGATAGATCTATTGAAAGATTTATCCGTTGCTATAAATGATCCTTTCAAAAAAAACTGTGATCATCAATAGTTTCTCTTAGAGTTGAGAATTGTTGATATATATAAATCTTGAATTGGGTCTTTACAACTTATGGATCTTCCTTGCTGCTGGATACGGGCTAATCTGGGCTTTAATGATTTTTGCCGATCGAAAAAGAGGAAGACCAATAGAAGATGCTGAATTTTACGAGTCTCCTAGCGGTAAAAAATGTGGAATTATTAACAGAGTTCATCTCTTAGTGGTTTTTTTGGTCTGCCTTTTAACACCTATAAACTTCGACTCTCCTTTATTTTGGATTGGATTCCCACTTTACGGCATAGGAATAGTCTTGAATGCTATTGCAATGTATTCATTTGCAGTGTTTACTGGAGGAGTAAATACCACAGGAATTTATCGATATTCGAGGAATCCAATGTATTTAGGTGCATCATTGTTTTATTTAGCACTTTGTCTGATGGGTTGGACGATATCTGTTTCAGGTTTTTTACTAATTCTTATTTTTATTTGGTGGCTAGTGTTAAGTCATCAAGCTGTCCTACTTGAAGAATCATTCCTAGAGAAGAAATATGGGGAAACTTTCCTAAGATACAAAACACGTGTCCCTCGATATTTCCTCTTTCTGTAGTCAAATAGAAAATAAAGTGCAAAATCATTTATGTAATTAATTTTATTTTATAGAACTTCCTAATATGACTTGTCAAGGTTAATTCATAGAGGAGAGTAAATTATGCCTTTATCAGATTTGCCTACTGACACAGTTTGGGATTTACAGATGTCTCGAATTAAATTTGGATATGGAGTAGCATCTGAAATTGGATATGATCTAAAAAGATTAG
>JAECRW010000278.1 GCA_016294985.1 Candidatus Sifarchaeum marinoarchaea
CAGCGATTCTAGGATGCGGTCAAGAATGTTCGGATTTAGTTTTTCAACGATCTTAACTTCTTTAGCCTTAAATTCAAACGTCGCGTGTTTGCTTTTGTCATTTATTTCGTAAACGATTGTAAGGTCGTTCCATTCTTTTACCATTTGGTGTTTGAGAACGGTTATTTCAATTTCCAAATTTGGTGGTCTAATAAAGATTCTCACTTCTAGCTTTGTCCCGTCATTCCATTCTGCACGATACCAAAGATAATCTTCTTCTACTGAAAGGTGTTTACCTTTACTGTAAATATATTGTTCTCCAAATTCATATAGGGCGACTTTTTGTTCAGTTTCTTGATAGATGTGATCTTCATTATCATCATCAAATTCAAAAAAACTCCATATCACAAGATTTCTTTCATTATTTCCTTTGCCGAATGTAACCCGAATTCCAGCACCTTCAGCGTTAACATTTACAAAATAATCCTCATCTGTTAGATTCTCTGTAGCAATAACTGGAGTGCTAAGCGTAAATAATAAAATCAACATCATTAAAGCAACGGGTATTTTCTTCAACCTTTCACCTCCCCTTTTTTTAAGGTAGGATATGTGTCTCTTGTTATATAAACCATTATTGGGAAAGGTTTTGTAATTATATAGACCATTCTAATGAGACCTACGCTAATCTTTTTTCTTTTTTGCTCCCAAATACCTCTCTTTTTGCCCAGGGCCTCTGGCTGTCTCCCATGGCCAATCTTCTTTGGCATAAAAAGTTATTTTTGGTGGATCTGCTAGCCCTTCTGATAAAATAACATTTAAATCTTGATTTGAATTTAGAATGTCTGAACGTAAGTTTTCGATCTGCTCTGAACTTGGTTTTACTGAAACACAAATATCAACAACAAGCTGCGGTTTCTGGTTTTCAGAGTATTCACTAGAAATATGAAAGTGTTGGCAAAACTCATCACCTATGTTCCTAATAATTGCTGCTTGTATTTGTTGGGGGTATATATACGCACTAAAAACGGCAATTGATCCGTCACTTCTCCCGTAAACATAAATAATTGGCAGAGAATACTTAAGAGTTATTTCTGGATTGTCAATAATCTCGATCAGTTCTTCTTGTGGATTATAAAAAACTCCGCCTTCATCATGCAAATTATATCTTACAAGGGGCATTCGTCTCTTATACAATGGTGTCAGAATTAACTCATCAATATCGGTTTCCGATTTCACTGCTTCAATATAAACATGTGTAGGGTCATAATAAAACAGCATAGGAGGATGATCTTTGTTAAAAATTTGTTTACACAAATCTGGATTCTTATCAAGATAGCCTCTTAGATTGATCAAATCTGGCGATTCAATACCGACTTGAATACCTGTATCTGCAGACCCGTACGCAGAGAAAAGCATTCCTCCAGCTGTTTTCTGTTTGATATACTCTCTGTAA
>JAECRW010000100.1 GCA_016294985.1 Candidatus Sifarchaeum marinoarchaea
AGGAGAACTTCGGGGGGAGATGGCAGAAGTTCTAATTAATTATGCAAAAACCTTAGATGTCATTTCTCAGGAAATCTCCTATGAAACTGCCTACGTTGCATATGATGTCACTGATCCGGTCACCAGTAAAATGATACCTATTCACGATGAGTATTTGGATATTGCCATAGCCTTAAGGACTGCTGGAATAGTTTTCGAAGATATAGTCATCGGTTTGCTTCAAAAATCACAAGAAATCACCGCAGAGACTTATGATCGCGTTTCTAATTTATATTTAAAAGCATCTGACCTTTTTCATACTGCATCACTTTATTCTTCTTTAGTAACAGGTCAATCTGTTCCTGAATTTCTCGTATCTGATCATTTAGAAGCGCACGCCCTATGTGCAAGGGCAGAAGCACAACATATTTTAGCTGTAAAAGAAGATAGAACCCAGAACTTTACTCATGCTGCCCAGATTTATGCTGGTGCATCAATTCTTTTTAAGAACGCATCAAAACTTTCTTTGATTAAAAATAAATCTGAAGAAGCAGATGGACGATCTAAATTTGAATTAGGATATTCAAGTAACTCTATGGCCTTAGCAACTGTAAATGAAGAACCCTGTGAAGCTATTGGATATTGGAAACGTGCTATGCATCATTTTGAGACCGGAGCACGTTTATTTCCCTCAGATCGTATCGATGAAATGACTACAACTGCAACCAATTTAATAACAACACTCGAACAAAATCTAAACATGGCCAGTAAAAACTGTGCAGGAACCCCCTATTCAGCCGAAGATGTTTCTGATTTCGAGGCTAAAGTAATCGTTGCTGAATCAAAACCAATAATCCAACCTAAACGAGGTCAACCTTCCGTAACAATAGAGAAAACTGTAGAAGAGCCGATTGTAACTGAAGAAGCAGTTGTAGAAAAAACTGTTGTAGCAGAGAAACTAGCTGAACGTATCGAACTGAATAAGCCTCTTGCAGAAGAATCAGTTAGCGAATCAGGTGAAACACCGATTGTTCCAATACAAGGAACAAGATATGCTGCACAACTTCGAGCAAGTGGTGGGAAATATATTCTAAGGGTTTTTGCTGGAAAGGAACTAAAGAAAGAGGTCACGTTAAGATCTACAGGTCACTATGATATTATGGGAAGTATAGCAAGTTCAGTATCTCTCAATATATCTCCACATATTCTGAGTAAAACTGCACTTTCTCTTAAAAAATTGTTGCAGACAAATTAGACGCTTAATGTATTTTTTTCTTTACTATTCGCGGATTTGAGTATTTGATCAAAAGATTCCAATTTCAAATAGCCCTGACAATTCAACATGTTTGTTCTGGATCTTTTTTCAGTATATGATTAGTTTCATCTAGACCCTTTGTGATAATCTCAGGTTCAAGATACCTACTAATCAATAAGGGGATATTCCAACTCACTTCGCGCACGCAGACTCCATCTTCAGTACCTGACTTCCATACATGACTGAACCTACCTGTAGGTATTCGAAAACCAAATAATTTAAATAATAGTCCTTATATTTTAAATATTTGAGCACATCCCAAATTAAGGTTGTGTCCAAATAGATTTATTGAACACATGGATCCAAATATTTGGAGGACATATATATGGCTAGGTTAGCAATTGCCCCAGTTCGAGACCTTATGAAAGAGAACGGCGCAAAATTAGTCGCAAAAGATGCAGTAATGAAATTAGTTGAATATTTAGAGGGCCGCATTGAAGAGGTCACAATGAAAGCAGTCGGATTAGCGAAGCATGCTGGTCGAAAGAAGGTCATGATGAGCGACGTTACTCTTGCAATCAAGTAAGAGAAATAAAATCGCTTAAATTCCTTTCACATTTTTTTTCTTTCTTCGATGAGCTTGATCTTCTTGTCATCTATTAAGATATATACTAGTTGATGAGTCTATGAAACATTTTCTGCGAATTGGCGGTTTTGTTGAGTTATCAACTGTTGACATTCCAAAGAGAGCATGCTGTGTAGTGTTTTTAGCTGGTTGCAACTTCGATTGTGTTTTCTGTCAAAACTCGACATTAATTCCAATCGATTCAGGCGATTTGATAGAACTTACAAAACTTGTAAGTGAGATTTCCAAGAACATGCTCATCGATTCAGTCTCCATCTCTGGTGGTGAACCCATTTTGCAACCTGCATTAATACCACTCTGCCAAGAGTTGAAAAAGAACTTTTACGTAAATGTAGACACAAATGGTTCAATCCCAAGGGTTGTAGAAACACTTACCAGTATCGTAAACAGAATTGCATTGGACATAAAATGTGAATTTAACAGTTATGCGGATATTACTCGAGCTCCTTCGCATCTTGTAGGCGCTATTAAAGAGAGTTTTAACATTATTAATTCTGCAAGTAATACAGATTTTGAAGTAAGAACTACGATCGTTCCGAGTTTGATAGGTGAACTTGATGTTAGTGCAATCTCGAGATTTTTAACTGCCCAGAACTTCCGTGGGGTATATGTCCTCCAACAATTTTGGAATGAAGGAGATGTACGTGAATTCAAAACTATCGAATCTCCAACAAGAAGTGAATTAATTAAGTTGGCAAAAATGGCAATAGATCTAGGTGTTGGCAATGTCGCCATAAGAACACGAGAGCAAGGATATGAATTCATTTCATAGCAAATAAGGAAATTACAGTTTTTGGAAATTGATTATTGCACAAGAGTTTTGTCTTCTGGAATATTTGGGAACTTGAAAACAACGATCTGCAAAGATGTTTCCCCAGACTTAACCCAATGTGCCTCATTAGGCTCTACTATAACTAAATCACCAGAGTTCACTTCATAAAGCTTTTCATTTATGTTTATTATTCCCTTTCCAAGGAAATAAAAGATTTCTGTCACATTTTCGTGAAAATGTGCCTGTGCCTTCCCTGATGGAGGAATTGTGACTAAAGCCACCCAAGTACTTTTGCAATCTTCATTTTCAAACGTATGTTCCATTAAGACTTTTCGTGAATATCCTTCCCGTTCTTCTTCAGTTTTTTCAGATCCTCGAATTAGCTTCATCTCAACTCACTTAGAATAATTCTCTAAAAAATAAGAAAGAATAGAGGCTATTAAGTTTGCCAAATTTATTGTATCTGTAGTTTGCCGATATTTTCAAGAGTCTTGGTCATCTCTTCAACGGCTCTAGTGAAAACATTCACTTCAGCGCAGTCTACAAAATACATTTTGACACGTTCTTCATTTATGCCCATTTGATTTAATAGTAATTGTAGTAGATTTACCCGAAGATCTCCGACTTCACTGCCCTTAAGGAAGTGGCACCTTTCTTTTAAACAACCAATTACAAGCACGCCGTCTGCTCCCTCTTGTAGTGCTGAAAGAACTAACTGTGGGTCAACACGAGAGATACAAGGTACCCGTACAAGGTAAACACTAGGATCATACTGGAGATCCAGAAAGCCTGCTTCATCTGCAGTGCCATAGGCACATTCATCACAAAGGAATGCAATAACTTTCTTTTCAGTACCACTGTTGTGTAATAGACTATTGATTTCAGCCTTTAATTGTTCTTCAGAGTAGAACTTGAAACTGATTGCTGCAGACGGGCACGCTGAAACGCATAGTCCACATGCATAGCACTTGGCATCTAAGACTTCAGCAGGCCCTAGTTCGCCATCTTCTTTTACTCCCATCTCTATGGCGGAAAAAGGACATACTTGCTCACAAACTCTGCAGGTGCTGCATATCTCCTGGTCTACCCAAGCCGTGACTTTATCTTTCTCCATTTCGCGGGCTAGCATAAGTTTAGCGGCCCTGATGCTTGCCGTACCTGAATATGCCATTGTGGTTGGTATGTCCATTGGTGTTATAGTACAGCCAGTTGCGAATATTCCTGCAACGTTCGTCTCAACTGGGCGAACTTTAGGATCAAGAAGTTGAATAAATCCATAATCATCCAGTTCAACACCTAACATCTTAGCAAGTTCTGCCGAGCCCTTAGAAGGAACCATTGCCATTGATAAAGCGATTAAATCTGCCTCAAGTATGTTGAATTCTCCGGTTAACGTATTTTCAACTTCAACAAGAATTTTTTCGGTTCTCTGATCATCAACTACATAGCTTGGTTTTCCTCTAAGAAATACGACTCCTAATTCTCGTGCCTTGCGATAATATTCCTCATAGTTCTTGCCAACTGGGCGAATATCCATGTAACATATTGTTATGTCGATCTCTGGATGTTTTTCCTTAATCATTATGCTGTGTTTTAATGCAATCATACAGCATACATTTGAGCAGTATGGCACATGTGCTTCATCTCTACTTCCAGCACACTGGATCATCACGATTTTTTGAGGCATTTGTTGATTTGAGGGTCTATATGGTTCACCAAAAGATGGACCGGTTGGATCTAACATCCTTGCCAACTGAAGTTGAGTGACGACATCTGGAAACATTCCGTAACCGTAATTCAGCTTTTTAGCGTCATATTCCTCGAAACCAGTGGCCATTATAACTGTTCCGAAGGTTTTCTCTAAGGTTTTGCTTTTTTCTTGTAGATCAATGGCGTTTGTCGGGCAAACTTCCACACATTTTCCACACCATATACACGTGTCTGGGTCTAATACGTAGTAAGGCGGGATAGATTGTGGAAATGGACGGTAAATTGCCTTTCTTTTAGTGAGATTAAAATCAAAATCGTTGTCGACTTCGACAGGACACACTTCTGCACACTTGTGACAGTTAATGCAACGTTCGTTTACATATCTTGGTTTCTTTTCTAAAGATACTTTGAAGTTGCCTATTTGACCTTTAACATCCTTTACCTCTGTATTTGTTAAGATCTCCAACTTATCAAGCGTACCAAGCCCACCACGATAGAAGCATCTTCTGGGTCCTCCGACATCATAACCGACATAACCAGAGGATCTTACACAAAGAGAGCAATCATCAGTTGGATAAACTGTTCCTAACTGAAGCATTCTTCCCCCAATTGATGGGCGTCGTTCAACCAATGTAACATTAAATCCAAGATCGGTTAATTCTTGAGCAGCAGTTTCTCCAGCAATTCCACCGCCAATAATTAGTGTAGTAGGTTGAATCGGGATCCTTATTTTCTCAATTGATTCTGCCTTTTCAAGTTTCGCCACAGCTGCTAAAATCAGTGTTTTTGCTTTTTCTGTTGCTTCTTTTGGCATTTCTCTATGTACACGAACTACCTGGTTTTCTAAGTTCACAATCACTAATGAACTATATTTATTCAAACCTAATTCTTCAACAACCTTCCTAAACGTCGGCTCATAGACTTTGGGTGAGCAAGCAGCAATGACAATTTTATCGAGATTATGTTCAGTAATCATTTGTTTGATCGCTTCTAAGCCAGATGCCATGCAAAGATCATCTTTTCTAAGTATTACAGAAAATTTGCCTGAATCACGCATTGATTGTTCAATTGAGTCTAAATCGATTACCTCTGCAAACTGTCCAAAACAATCGCAGAGCATAAGACCAATTTTCGTCAATTCTTATCACCTTAATTTGGATTATATTTTTTGAGAACGGTAAAAGATTATACTGCTGGTACTGCCACTGCATCTATTTTTTCTAGAAGCGGTTTGACTTTGATCCTGTGACGTTTGAAGTCGAATTCTTTTGGATCAATTCCAAATGATAAGCCAAGTAGTTGTGGATAATAAAGTACTGGGATTTGGTATGGGACATCATATGAGTCTTTGAATGCTTTTGAGGCCATTTCTTGACCTAAATCAAACTGCAAGAAACAGAATGGACACAGCACTGAAAGGCAGTCTGTACCTACTCTTGCAATCTGTCGTAGTTTTTCCATTACCATTTCGGCAGCTACATTACCGTCTAGAGATTTTGTGCCTGCTCCGCAGCAATAATCGCGTCTAAGATACATAACTGAAGTAGCTCCAGTAGCTTCTATGAGTTCATCAAACTTCGTGGGATTATGGGGATCATCAAA
>JAECRW010000101.1 GCA_016294985.1 Candidatus Sifarchaeum marinoarchaea
TTAGCGATATTGCGTAATTGCATCTACACTTAATTATCATTGAAAGTAACTATTTCTTAACATTTAAAGTGTTTTTAAAAAGTCATAGAAAGCAATAAAACAGACTTCCCAAATATCTTAAGGGCTGAATTTGAATTGCAGTTTAACAATCAAATCTCTAGAGACAAGGAATGATACATCCTAGGTGTCAGACTTCCTTGGAGGTGATTTTAATTCGCAGTCGTATGATTGATGTTGGTAGTAAATCGGAAATTTATAGAGAGGCACTAGCCGAAGGAGAAATTATTCTAAGTCCTGAAACGATACAGTTGATAAAGGACAGAAAAGTGGAAAAAGGAGACGTATTTAGTATTTCCGAGATTGCAGCAATATTATCAGCAAAGAAAACACCAGAATTAATTCCATTTTGTCATCCAATTCCAATAACGAATGTATCCGTTGAATTTGAAGTAGATGTCAACAGTATTTTCGTAAGAGGAAGAGTTAAGAGTATAGGACGAACAGGAGTTGAGATGGAGGCACTCATGGCAACAGCAACGGCACTATTGAATATTTGGGACATGGTTAAGAAATACGAAAAAGACGACTCCGGGCAATATCCCATTACAAGGGTGAGAGATATTCGAGTTGTGAGTAAGATTAAGAGGAAGATGACTACCAAATGACTGATCAACCGTCGACGCCATCTCTTCATAAGAAAGGTATGCCTATACACCTTCATGTGTGTGTAATTGTTGTAAGTGACTCTCGGCATAATCAATTGATTGCAACTGGAGAAACCGATGATGTTTCTGGGAATTTAATAAAAAAATTGGCAAAGGAACATGGGCACTCTGTTTTAAGCCTTGAGTACGTTCCTGACGAAATTGACCAGATTCAAGGCGTTTTGAAGCGATATGGAAGTCAAAATGGCATTGATTTGCTGATTTTCACAGGAGGAACTGGTCTTACAACTCGAGATGTAACCATTGAGGCAGTTACCCCCCTATTAAAGAAGACGCTTCCTGGTTTTGGTGAGCTATTCCGAAAACTCAGTTTTGATGATATCGGGGCTGCGGCAATGTTAACTCGGGCATTAGCGGGTATATTCAAAGATAAATTAATTTTTTGTCTTCCCGGCTCTCCAAACGCAGTTAAATTAGCTATGGAACATTTAATTCTTCTTGAAGCAGGACATATTCTCAAACATATTCGTAATCTCTAATTCTTACTAATTTTTACATTTGTACATGTTAACTAAAGAAGTTCGTTCGTCTAAGATGTTTCTCTAGTTTCTTCTCCTATAAAAAACTCTTTTAATTTTTGCAAAGAGATTTTAATGCCTTTAGAACAATATCTTAGTAAAAGGTCCTTTACGGCGCTGGTAAAAGCGCGTCTGCCTCTTACTCTTGTAAAATATCCCGCAAAATCATTAGGTAGACGGAATTGATCCAATTCTGCTTTTTCAGAGTGTGATTTAACTATTACAATTTCAATGGCTACTCTGTTCCTTCCAACCCCCCGGCAGAGAATAGAGGCTGGTGTAGAGTCCAGGGCATGGATCAATGTAGTTATAGTGAAAGGCGGTAGGGATGTGCTTCTAAACATGGCAAGAAAACTCGGCGGTGAGCCAAGCACTTGGATGTAGTCCTTGTGTTTTCGTGAAATTGTAAGTGAAGTGCCATGGGTGATTTCCAAGGGCGCTACCCAGTAGTTTTCAAGTTCAGTCTCTCTTACAAGCGAGACCGAAAATCCGGCCATAGTGAGGGCACCCGCTAAGCGTTCTACAAAATTCCTTTGGTTTGGCGGTAAAACTAGTGTTAGACTTATATCAAATCCCGATTGCTCTTTGTTCACATCAATGGAAAATATTGTGTCTCTGCTTAGCTCCATGTGGGATATGAGGGTGTCGAAAAAATGGTCTATATTGAGGCGTTCAAGAAGTATCCGAATAAAAAACATGGATTTTTTCAATTTGGGAAACTTAAGTTCGATTTCGTTGAAATCTCGTTGTTGAAAAGCAGCAAAAGGCTTCGTGCTAATTCGAAAAAGGTGCGCTAATTTCTGTTTTTTTGTCACCTTTTTGAGTTGAGGGCGTTCTAAAGTCACCCTCTTGGGTGTATTTTTCAACTGGAGTTTGAGATTTGGTGAATTTTCTTTGAGTTGTGCGATTTGTTCTTCAATGAGATTTGGTTCGGCATTCGAATTCTTTAATAATTCATTAGCAAGTATACTAGCAGCTGCTGTTGAGACCCAGTTGTCGATACAGAGAAGTAAAGCATCGGTAACGTTTGTGACTTCTATGGTGTGTGTTTGTTGTGCGATAATAATGCGTTCTCCATTTTTTTCCAGGACATCCATTTTTGTTCCTGCGATGCCAACATAAAACTGTGCAAGATATTCAGGATTATCCAAAGCCTCTATAAAAGGTACATTGTGATCATACACACCCTTGAAAGCGATATATGGTCCCATAGTGAGGTCAAATTTAAGTAACATAATGGCATTGATGCCGCAGTCTTTTATAAAATCATACGTCTCATAATCGAGAGGTTCTCCTCTTGTTATAGCCTTCACAAAGGTCGCCTCTTTGTACTAAAATGCCTTTGACTTCTAGAAATAATGTCAGCTGGCGGTCTGGTCCTCGATAAGACGTATTATACTTACTATTTAAGCACCACAATTTCCTCTAGCGGCTATATTACCACGTCACTTCATTTTGACTTGTTATTCAACTTTAATAGTTCTGCGAGCAATTTTTCCTGTTGAACTGCGGTTGCAACATCTCCTCTTGTTTTTTCAACGAGACTTCTTCCAATATCTACTTTTCGTCTTAACCCTGGCACAATTGCCTTTGGATAATCAAACAACAACAATTCTGAGTATATTTTTTCCATCAGGGAAAGCATACGTTGCATTTCATCTATTTTACTAAATCTTAAAGCATCTAGAGCAAATCGTCTTAACTCCCCTATTGCATCACCTAGACCAAGTAAATAGGGTACATAAGGTACTTGGAGTTCTTCAGGTGAGAGGAATGTATCTTTTTCAATTAAATTTAGCAATATGTTAGCTTCAACATATTCTTGAAAAGCAATAGTCAGATAGGAACTCAAAAAGTTAGGTGCATTTTCTGCTAGAATTTTTAAATCTTCTAGTTTTTCCATTGCAAGATCTTTTTTGATGCTTGCCTTTTCGTAATTACGTGTATGAACCGCCCGAATAGATTCTCCGCATAGTCTTACGGTCTCTCGTGAGAGTTTAAGAACTTTCTCACGAAGTATGTCTAGTTCATCTAATCGCGTTCTAATTTTTTCGATTATTTCTTCTAGATTCAAAAACTCTTCACCCCTTTAAAACATTGATAATGTTTACGTGCAGGAGATATTTTTAATTCTATCTACAAAAAATTTGTGAGTTGCAAAGCTACTCAGTTTTAAATATAATCATAAAACAAAGATAATTTGCACCTTCGGAAGTGTTAGAAAAATCTTAAAAAATACTCAACACTTCATTTCGCTAGATTATTTCAAAGCTAAATATTGATGATATTTATCCTAAATTGAGTAACTTCTCAGAAATTGCAAAATGGATATTTTTTTGGTGAAAAATATGATTTATGATTGTATCGTTGTTGGTGCGGGGACAGGAGGCACTACAGCCGCAAGAACACTGGCAATAAAGGGCCATAAAGTGTTACTGATAGACAGAAAGAAGAAAGAGGTCGTAGGGGACAAAGTTTGTGGAGATGCTATAGGAAAACATCATTTTGATACATTAAACAAACTAATAGGATTACGTTACCCTACACAAGATGAATGCGAGGCAAATATAGATGGAATTGATGTAATTTCCCCAGATAAAGAGACTATATTAAAAATTCAGGGAGAAGGCACCAAAGGCTATATGATAAACCGCCTTAAATTCGGTCAGAGACTATTGGATGCCACAATAGATACAGGAGTAGAGTTCTTAGATAAAACTTCAGTTATTTCACCAATTTTCAAAGGCAACTTCATTAATGGTGTCTTAACACGCTCTTTAGACAGCGGAGAAAAAAAAGAGATACGAGGGCAGGCGGTGATTGATGCAAGTGGAGTTACAGCGGTAGTTCGTAGAAAACTTCCTAATCATAACATAGAAAGAAATGTGAAAAAAGAAGATATGATTGTTTGCTTTAGAGAAATAAGGGATCTTACTCGTGAAATTGATGATCCGAATTTCTGTAAGATATATCTGACGCAAAATATAGCACCTGGAGGGTATGTGTGGGTATTTCCAGAAGGTATGACACGAGTCAATGTAGGCTTAGGATTACAAAATGTAGCTAGTAATCCACATCCACGCCAGCAATTGTATGAATCTGTATTATCAGACTCCCTTTTCGAAGGTTCAAAAGTAGTACATAAAGGTGGTGGCATCGTACCAACAAGGCGGCCTATTTGGTCACAGGTTGCAAATGGCTTGTTAATAGTGGGCGATGCTGCATGTCAAGTTAATCCAATTCATGGTGGTGGAATCGGTCCTTCAATGATGGGCGGCTATTTAGCGGCTACTACTATAGATCATGCGTTTGAGAAGGGCAACCTCTCAGAGAGAGGACTTTGGGAATACAATGTCGAATACATGAAAGGTTATGGTGCGAAGCAAGCGGGGTTAGATCTCTTTCGTCTATTTTTGCAGCAAACGCCTGATGACGAACTGAACTATGGGATGAAACATCGCTTACTAAAAGAAGATGATATTTTAAGCGCAAGTTTAGGAGAAGATCTTGTATTAAACCTTACTGAAAAGGTGAAACGTTTTTTCAGTGGAATTGGAAAGCTGGGACTTCTTAATCGACTAAGAAAAATATCAACAAAAATGAAAGAAATTAAAGGACTGTTCCAGAACTATCCGTCTCCTGAACAATTTAAGGCATGGAAATCAGAGGTTGAAAGCATATACAAAGACACCTGGGAGATCCTAGGTTAATAATCTCTTTATGTGTTTTGAGTGCATTGGTCTTTTGACGATCTTAAAAGTTTAGAGATCTATCGACGAACTCTGTATTTCCTTTTTTTGCCCTTTTTCTTTTTCTTCTTGGGAGGTGGAGGTGCCTCTTCGGGTGAAATTTCTTCTTCAGGTGTTGGAATGACCTCTTCCTCAGCAATTGGTATTTCTCCTTCCTTCGAGATTGGTTCAGGCTCTTTAATTCTCTTCTTACGTCTTAGTATTTCAGAAATTGGCTTCAATTCTTTTCGTTGAAATAGATAATAAATACCAAGACCTCCGCCGATGAATACTATCCCCAATATTAAAGAAGATACTATTACTGTGAGGGGTTGTGGAATTATATTACCTAAAAACGAGGAAGGTGTATCTTGTTGGGCAAGCCAAGAAAAGATGTTTTGCCAAAGACGTGCATTATCTTTTGATTGATACCATGTAATATCAGATTTAGCGGGCTTGACGTCACTAAACATACGTGTTGAACCACAGAGGACGATGCGAGACTGACCCACTATAGATGCAACTAGCCAAGCGGGTTGGCTACTTCCTTCCAATCCTGCGAGAGAGTAGTTACTTCCTGTTGCAATCACTTTATTGGGGTCGTTATCCTCAACCCAAATAGAATGTGTGACAATCTCCTTGATACTATTTGCGATAGGACTACTTTCCCTCAATTCTTCGCGAGAAACACTGATTTGCGTGGAAATTTCATTTAGGTTTCGTTCTTCGTCAAAAATTACCTGTCGGGAAAAGCGAGCATCAGTATATTGTGCGTTATCTATTATATCATTCAAATTAGATGATTTACCACGAGGATCACCAAGTAAGAAAAGATACCACCATTTTCAAGATATTCAGAGATCGCTAAAAGTTCCTGAATATTAAATGAGCGGTCTGGATTTCCAATAACAAGGATGTCTACACCAAGAAGAGATGTCTCGGTAAAACGTTGATTGTTTAAAAAA
>JAECRW010000279.1 GCA_016294985.1 Candidatus Sifarchaeum marinoarchaea
CTAAGACAAAAGTATGGTTTTTAATAAATAATACTTTTGTCCTATATCAAAATTTATTTTTTCTTTGTATAAATAAGTGTTTAATCCTTAATAAAATGAAGCGATTCGCTTTTTACACAAGAACTTTTCTCCTGATTCTTTCACTTCTTTTAGTTTATTCTGTATGCAGCCCTCAAAGCCCTCCCGATAGTTTAAAAAAATACCTTCAACTCAGCATCAAAGCATATCAATCCAAAGACTACTCAGAATATCATCGCCTGATTTCGAGAATAGTCGACCTAGAACCGCAAAATTACAAATATCGCTATAATCTCGCCTGTGCTTGTGCGCTAAATAATGATCTGCAAGGCGCAGTAAAAATATTACACTTTCTATTGGATGAGGATTACGACCTTGCCCTTTTGGCAGAAACAGATTCAGATTTTGATTTAATCCGAAATGCCGTTACATTCCAGGAGATAGTCAAGCGTATCAAGGAGAAAACACAGCCTCTCAATAACAGTCATATCGCTTTCTCGATCCCAGAGAAGGATTTGATACCTGAAGGTATTGCTTATGATCCAGTGGATGGCTCCTTTTATTTAGGCAGCACACACAAATGTAAGATTATCAAGATAGATAAAAACAAGGAGATATCTGATTTTATCGAACAGAGACAGGATGGTATGGTCTCTGTGCTTGGGATGCAGGTGGACAGCAAAAGACGATTTCTTTGGGCCGTTACGAGCTACGGATTTTACAAGTCAAATCTCCCCAAAGAACTGTTAGGAACCACAGGTGTGTTCAAATATGACCTCCAAACGAAAAAACTGCTCAAGAAATATATGCTCCCTCAAGAGGAGAATCATATGCTGAATGACCTAACCATCGATTCAAACGGCGATGTGTATGTGACGGACTGGCGGATACCTGCTGTTTATGTGATTTCATTGGATAAGGATACCATTGAGAAAGTAATTGATCTTCCTCGGCGTCCAAACGGCATCGATTTTTCGAGTGATTGGACGAGACTCTTTGTCTCAGGTGAAGGTATCGGAGTGCTGGAACTCTCTACAAAAACATTCAAAGAGTTGAAACATCCGGTAAACATGTTTCTTTCCGGCGACGGACTCTATTTTTATCGGAACAGCCTGATCGCCGTACAAAACGGGGGACACCGAAAAATCACAAGGTTTTACCTCAATGAAGATCAAGATGAAATCATACGGGCCCAGGCACTGGAAGCCTATCATCCTTTATTCAACCTCCCGACAACAGGCGTTATTGTTGGAAATCACTTTTACTACATCGCCAACAGCCAGATTCGAGAATATGATAATGAGGGCAATTTATCCCCCTTAAGCGAGCTGGAAGAAATAAAAATATTAAAAGTTGAACTGCAATTAAATGGAAATAAAGGAGAC
>JAECRW010000102.1 GCA_016294985.1 Candidatus Sifarchaeum marinoarchaea
TGCACAGAAAGCTGCAGATGCTGCAATTAATCTTCTTTGGACAAAAGTAGGTGGGAAAGGTGGGGTTATAGTCATCGATAAGAATGGCAATCTGGGTTTGTCTTATAATACAACAAAGATGCCAAGAGCATGGATGAATACAGAGATGTCCACTCCAGAAGTGACAATATAATTTCTAAACTTTAAGAGAAGCTGTTTTTCTGTAGTATTATAGGCAAATCATATTCAAAGCCTACTTAAAGAATCTTAAAAAAAAGGTTTTTGAGGCCGTAGCCTAAACGCAGCATGACTCTTTATCATGCATTGTTAGCTCTTCTTTTTTAGCAACTGTGGCCTCTTTCTTTTGTTTTTCATTTTTAAGTCCAAGGCATTCTCCGCACATATTCTATCAGACTCTTTTAATTTATACATTTCAGAAACTAGTTTCACTTAATAAAGTATAATAGTTCAAAAATTATATAAACTATCAAGTCTAAAGTAATTAAGTAACTATCGGAAAGGAGAGTAACTATGCCAGAAAATACCAATCATTCATGTAAGACAGAAAATGAAATGCATGATATCTGTCTTTGCCCTTTACAAGGTATTATAGATATCATTAGCAAAAAATGGGCGCTATTAATTGTCGCTACTATAGGAAATCATCAAATGTTAAGGTATAATGAACTCAGGAAAAAATTAGGTGAAATAAGCCCGAAAACGTTAGCTGATAGATTAAAAGAATTAGAAGGAGAAGGTTTGATTAGAAGAGAAGCCTTTGCAGAAATTCCACCTCGGGTAGAGTATTCACTTACGAACAAGGGTGAAGAGTTAAGAAAAGCAATGATGCCCTTAATGAAATGGGCTTCGCAAGAACCTATGAAAAAAGCTACTTAGTTCCAGCTTCATCTAATTTCTCTCTAATGACATAACCTGGGGGCGGACAACCCTCAATAAAAATTCCAAACTCTGCAAATTTCTTGCAGCAGTTACCAACAAAGATGTTTTTTTCGCATTTTTCGTCAAATTGTATGTCTGGACCTATATAAAAAGTAGAATTTTTGAGATCGTCGATTCTTCCATCAATTTTTGCATATTCTAAATTTCTTAATAGTTCTGTGAGACAACCTGAACATGCGTTTCCATTTAAGAGTTCAATACCTTTAAATTCTTTTAACTGTAACCAGGGTTCTTTAAAGGTCTTTTCAACTGTTTCTATTGGTTTCCCGTACAGTTCCATGTTATCAATATCAATTTCACCCAACCCCTTTGAATATGCGTGTTTAATGTGTTTAATCTCGTTTGGATCCATCCCCATGATTTTTGTACAAACGCTATCTACGGTTAGCGGTTCAAATCCTGCAACAATCAAACCCATATCTACGGGAGTTCCTCTTGAAGGTCCTAGCCCTTCTAATCCTACGATACCATCTACAATTACAATATCTGGAGTAAATGTGGCATTCAAATCTGTAATACCCTCTTCAAGCCCTGCAAAATGTATCTTTGCTTTTTCTCTCCTAGGTAGCACACCTTTCATATTTTTCAAAGCCAATGTGACACCAGTTGCAACATGGGTCTTCATTACAGGAATATCGATTATCACGTCACTTTCAATTACAGTTTTGACCGTCCGAACTTCTTTGAGCACAGTTCCATTTGGGATGGGGACTTTAACGACTTCATCTTGATCAAAATCCACAATTCGCACAGATTCTTTCTTAGCCACTTCGTACATTCCCGAAACATGTAAGCAATCTTCGGTAACTCTTCCGTATACTGAGCTTTCTCCGATTATTGGAGTTGCCCCCAACTTTTTTACCATTTTCACTACGACATGAACTACCTTTGCATCCGTGATGATACCTGAACCTGGTGAAAATGAGCCCTGCACGTTAGGTTTGCATAATACAACGTCCCCTTTAGATATTACAGTATCAAGACCGCCTATTTCATTAATCGCGTTCATTATATCTTGTTCTATATTGCCGGTATTTGAAATCGCAACAGGATGCAATTAATCAACTCTTTCCATTCTTTCTTTGCTACTTTAGGGGATGAGCAGAACTTTGATAACTTCTTTATTTTCCATCAGTTGAAAGCCCTTTTCCCACTGGTCAAGTGGTAATGTCGCGGAGATTAAAGGACGTACTTGAAGCCTTTTAAGTGATATAAGTTTAATAGCTAACTTCCAACTTGTCCAAAGCGTTCCCCACGAGCCTTTCACTTCTATTTCGCCTTCCACAATTTTGTCTAGGCTTACATTTATCTCGCGTCCCGTAAGACCGACAAGTCCGATCTTTCCTCTTCTTCGGACGATATCAAATGCCTGTTTTTGTGCTGCTGGTGCTCCTGAGCATTCAAAAATGATATCTGCGCCTAAGCCATCAGTTAGTCTTTTTATCATGCCAACTGGATTTTCTTCTTCGACATTAATGGTCACATCAGCACCTAAAGTTTTAGCAATTTTCAGCCTGTCTTGATCAGCAGTAATACCTGTAACAATCGTCTGCGAGGCACCTGCTAGTTCAGCTAATTGAAGAATTAGCAAGCCCATAGGTCCAGGTCCTAATATCACTACAGAATCACCCATGTTAACTGGGATAATTTCAGTAGCATGTACTGCACAGGCAGCAGGTTCAGCTAATGCAGCTTCTTCGAAAGGGATCTCTTTTGGTAATTTATGAGCAATTTTTGCTGGTACTGCCATATATTTAGCAAATGCCCCATTAGCTCGTGCAACACCTAGGATTCTCTTGTTTGGATCGATACATCTATTTGTAGCCCCAATTCTGCAGAAATGACAAATTCCACAATTTATTGTTGCCGGTGAAGTCACTATATCTCCTATTTCAAAGTCTCTTACAGCATCTCCGATTTCTATTACAATTCCTGAATATTCATGTCCTAAAGTTACAGGAGGCACGTAGTGCGATTTATTATGAAAAATATGAAGATCTGTTCCACAGATTCCTGCTGCCTTCACTTCAACAAGCAATTCATCAGATTTGATTTTTGGATATTCTACGTCTTTTAACTCGACATTTCCTTCTTCTTTAACAGTTTTAACAAGAGCTTTCATTTACTGCGATTCTCCTAAAACTTTATTTTCTGAGTTGGCTTACATTTGTTTTAAAAATGTATAACACTCTTGTTTTCGCTATTGTGATTCTCTTTGTATGATTTTTATATCTTTCAGAATTGATTATGATACATCTTTTTCGAAATAAATCACAAATTGGTTCTTAGGGACATGAAAATTGACATAACAACAATATTTGTGGAAACCTATGAACTTACATGTACTAAGCCAGAAAACTCCCCTTCTAACAATCTAGACATAATACTATAAGGAAAATAACATAATACATATTTTTGCCATAAAAAGCTATCACTTTCCAGATATTTCACAATTAGCAATAATTCTTTGTGTTGGTGTTTCATAGTTATTTTAAGCGGTTAGATAGATGAATACTATTATAAGAAGAATAATAAGACCTCTAAGACACATAATAATAAAGGAAATCATAGCTGCGGTTATAATCATTTGGATATTGACAACTGCAGTCACTATGGTTTATATCTTCAACGCATTTCAATCTTTAGATTTCGGAATACCTATTTCTAAGCAAAAGCCTCCGGTAAGCCTAAAACCTGAAATTATTGATTTTGAAACAAAAACCTATGGCGAGCCAAGTGTAGGAGACACGATTGAGATTTATGCAAAGATTGCGAATAAAAACTCTGAAAGTAATAAGGTTAATATTCTTATTAAACATAAGGTCGACGGAGAGGAGCAATCAATATACAAAAAAAAAGTCAATCTAGAAGCCGATAAAACGAAAAAAATAAAGTTTGATTACATCTTGAAAAAGGGTGGAGAACATAAGTTTCACTTGTATTATATTCTAGATGGCAAAGAACATTTAATTAAATCAATTTCTTTAGATGTGAGCTCTTATAAAGAAGATACGCATTTTGTTGTTACTTATTTCCACTTCAACATACAATATCGTTGTGGCGATCCGGTTGTAGAAGAGAGAATAATTAATGGTTCAATTCGTAACTTACTCAATTTTTACTATGATAATCCACAATTTAAGTTTTCATTTGAAATTCAGGGGTATGCAATAGAACTAATGAGTCAAGACTATCCTGATATATTAGACATCATTCAAAAACTAACTGAACGAGGTCAGATGGAATTAGTGGTAACTCACTACTCAGACCAACTTTTTATAGCATATCCTCTCTTAGATTTAACAAAATCAATTGAAATGTCGAATGATATTCTTAAAAAAAATAATATCAGACGCAGTAACGTTTTTGGTGTTCAAGAATCGCAGTGGTCTCCCGTTTTACCTGAAATCATGAAAAAATTCGATTATAATATTTATGTTGGAAAGAATCGTGTGTTTAAAGATTTAGCGGAAATGGGCAATCTTCTCGCAAAATATGAAGAAACTTGTGTATGGGAAACTAAGTGGAACGATAATAACATATATGTTGTCTTAGACAGAATGGCGAGGGTAGATAATGAAGATGACACCAAAACACTATATTATGATTGGTCACACTTTGGCGACGGTGAATATGTTAATACAGGTTTGTATGGTAACGATTTCGAGTTTGTAGAAAGTTATCAAGAAAAGTTTGAAAATAAATTAAAGAGTTACGAAAAAAAGGATTACAAATTTCTTACGATTTCAGAGTTAGTTTATACAACATTAGAAAAGAACTTGGGAACAGACACAATTAAGGAAATACCTTGCTGTATGGCGGAAAATGAGTTTTTATGGACTGGGAAAAAACATCACGATTACGAAAATGATACGGCAATTAATACCCTCGGATATAGGGCGAGAACAAGTCTTCTTGCGTTGGAAACAATACTTGAGGTTGCAGAAAACCATAATGTGGATATTAGTGAAGAAAAGGAGTTAGTTGAAGATTTATGGAAAGAGTTACTTTTAAGCGAAGTATCGGATGGCAGAGGATGGTATCCTGACGAAATCGAAGTTGATTATTGTATTACAAAAGCTGAAAATGTCACCACCATCTGTAGAGAAACAGCAGAAGAGTTGTTAAATCAATTGGGTATAGACTCAAACGTCTTAATAGAGACGGAAAGTGATAATATATACGAGGATTTCACGTTGCCTCAGTACGAAAATGTCGAATCGCCAATATCATTTAATATACTTTGCGATAATTACTCTTACAGTTGTTACAAGTATTCTGAAAATCTTTATTTATTAGAAATAATATTAAATCCGACAAACAGTGAAAATGTCTCAGTTAGTTTCAATGCATTGGAAGGAAATCGCTGTTATAGTCCTTTGGGTATGAATATTGACATGGATATCGAAAAATTTTCAAATTATGAACTTTATTTAATGCTAGCGAATGGATGGATATATCTCGGTGGTGAAGTGAGTTTAATAAAGGTTTGCACCACAAGACATGTTTCTATGGGTTTAAA
The DNA here is from genome assembly GCA_016294985.1 of Candidatus Sifarchaeum marinoarchaea. Taxonomy (GTDB): domain Archaea; phylum Asgardarchaeota; class Sifarchaeia; order Borrarchaeales; family Borrarchaeaceae; genus Borrarchaeum; species Borrarchaeum marinoarchaea. Next base: position 5,462 of record JAECRW010000102.1, read on the forward strand.
TAACACAAGTGTTGATTTCAGAGAAGATATGCTTGAGGAAGAGGTAATTTATCAGTTTTTTATATTCTTTGGTGAAAAAGAGGATGCTCTAGAGTTTGCAAACAATTTAAACGTATCTCCATATGTCCTTTCAGAAGATATAACGAGAGTTATATTAACTGAAGATATGGTTATTGAAAGCGAAAATTAGAAATTACATATAGTTAGAATAATTTCACTCTTTAAATTCATAATATAGGTGTTACGAATGAGTTCACGAGTGAGAGATTCACTCAAAGGATTAGGTTTAACAGACTATGAAATTAGTGTATATATGACGTTATTACACTTAGGACCTTCCCCTGCAAGTGAAATAAGTGACGATAGTAATGTACCTCTCTCAAAAATTTATGAA
>JAECRW010000103.1:0-1819 GCA_016294985.1 Candidatus Sifarchaeum marinoarchaea
TTGTTCAGAGATGTCCTTTCACTATTCAGTTGAACTATGCCACGGGAGAAACTAGGCAACCGATTAAACTCGGAGTGGACATCGGATATACGAAACTCGGTTTTAGTGCCAAGACCGATAAGTTAGAAGTTATCAGCGGGACGATGAACTTGCGCACGGATGTGTCTAACAAATTAAAAGAAAGACGGAGGTATCGTCGCACTCGTAGAGGTAGATTAGGGTATAGACCACCTAGATTTAATAACCGAACACGACCTGAAGGATGGTTAACACCCAGTATTCAACATAGACATGACTCACATATTCGATTAGTTGAAAAACTTGGAACGCTGCTTCCGATACCCTTCAAAAGGGTAGAGGTGGCGAATTTCGATGCACACAAAATGCAGCACCCAGAAATTACTGGCGTAGCATATCAACAGGGCACACTTCAAGGCTACGAAGTCAAAGAATACCTGCTAGACAAGTGGGGACGTACATGCGCCTATTGTGGTAAAAAAGACGTCCCTTTAGAAGTCGAGCATATTGTCCCGAAAAGCCGAGGTGGAACAAATCGAGTATCGAATTTGACGTTATCATGTAGAAAATGTAACCTTAAAAAAGGAGATAAGACCGCCGAGGAGTTTGGCTATCCTCACCTCCAGCAACAGGCAAAGAAATCACTTAAAGCACCAACATGTCTGAATAACATTCGTTGGAGGATAGTAGCGCAGTTAGCTGCAGAGCATACCTACGGATACGTCACCAAATACGAGCGGAACAAATTAGGGCTGGAAAAGTCGCATGTGAATGATGCGTTTGTCATTGCAGGCGGAACCAATCAAGCACGCTGCCGTCCTTATCAGGTGATGCAAGTCAGGCGCAATAATCGTTCGCTCCAGAAGAATAGAAAAGGATTTAAACCGTCAATTAGGAGACAGCGGTACCAGTTGCAACCCCACGATGTGGTAAGCTATAATGGAAAAGTATACAAAGTCAAAGGTGTCTTCAATTATGGAACATGGGTACGATTACGTGATTCACATGGAAAAGTCGTCAACACCGCTATCACACACCTGGAGTTGTTGAAATATGGAAAAGGCTTGGTATTTAAGTTTGAACACAACTAAGATACCGAAATTCAGCTCCACCCTTACGGATGGAGTCTTCTTGCGGAGGTTAGATAAAATAACTAGCCCCTAAGTTAGAACAAAATAAGATAATTGTGAATAGATTAACACAATGATCAGAAGGTGAAATTTTGGAAGAGCAGCTTAAAAAAATCTTACAAGAGCATCCTGGTGAACCCTTCTCACATTCAGAATTATTAAAGTTGACAAAAACGAAATCACGTCCAGAACTTAAGAAAAAACTTGGAAAATTGGTTAAAGACAACCCTGATAAATTTGGATCCAAAACAGTTAGCCGAATTACTGTAGTATGGGCAAGAGAATCTAAAGAGGCATCACTCACAATTAGCGAAGAAAGCGATGATTTAAAAAAGCGTATAACGCATCTTGAAAAAGAAAATGAAAAACTAATGACCGAATTAAAGAAAAAGGAATCAAGAGAAGTAAAAAAACGCTCAAAACCAGCAGAGGAGATTAAAGAAAAGTTACTCGACGACCTCATCGATACATTAACTGAAGAGTTTCCACATGCCCTTACTACTAGAAGTCAACTGAAACAGTTCTTTAGAGAGGTCATTCCTGTTGTGCTGAAAAGATATTTTTGAGGGGCATTTAAATCAGGAACTGCCACATCTACAACTTAGTATTGTCCTCAGAGAAGTAGTTGATATAGTAATCCGTGGTGTTATAGTGTCCATTCTTAATGATTT
>JAECRW010000103.1:1829-5837 GCA_016294985.1 Candidatus Sifarchaeum marinoarchaea
AATATAAAGAACATCCCTTCTTATTCCTTCCCTAGCGGAATGAGGCTTCCATAACGATAAAGTTAAAATAGCAGGGAATCTATATATATATTAAGGACCAATACTTGCCATATTCTACGATTTGATAATAAAGTATATTTATAGAATAATCACATAATACGGTGAGTGGGCGAGGAAGCGAATCACTATTGATACACAACGTCTATATCCTTAAGAAAACAGGAGAAAGCCTGATTCATGGGTATTACGGGTCTATTGAGGTAGATGAGACCCTAATTACAGGTTTTTTGTCAGCAATTTCTACTTTTGCAGAGGAAATCGGGGCGGAGAGTGTCGAATCACTTGTGATGAAAAATATGAAGTTTGTTTATGCAATGGATACAAGTACACCAGAGCCCATAATATTTGCGGTAAGTGTGGACCGTGAAGAAGAAGAGTATAAAATTAAGGATATACTTATTAAAATTAAAGAGAAGTTTATAGGTGAGCATAAATCTGATCTTGAAGAATGGCATGGCGATATTAACGCCTTTAAGCCATTTTATGAGGATCTCGACGAGATTGTGTGGGAATACGTCGTAAGCAAATATTCAAAAGCCTTTCATAAACTTGTTACGAATAAAGAACAAACTATTGACGAAGTTATTGCATTGATCTATCATCTTTTCTCCCCAAAAATTGCGCAAAAACTAATAGATCGAATTCTTGAGAATATCGTCCAATAAAAAGGCCTGATTTTTCTTGCCACTTCTTTAAAACCACTTGTCAAGTTTTTTCAATCTCTTGTTTTTAGCGGCTTGCCATTTGTCGGCTTTTCTTGTCCAATGCTTCACTATATATAGACGTGATAGCAAAGCTTAAAGAGATATATAGATTAACATATACTATAGTTGAGGGGCATGAGGAAGCGCATCACTGTTGATTCATAATATCTATATCCTAAAGAAAACTGGAGAAAGCCTTCTCCATGGGTATTATGGAAGCATTGAAGTAGACGAAAGCCTAATTACCGGTTTCTTATCAGCCATCTCTAGTTTTGCTGAAGAAATCGGGGCTGAGAACGTTGAAAGCCTCATCATGAAGAATATGAAGTTTGTTTACGCTTTGGATACTAGCACGCCAGACTCCATCATATTCGCTGTCTGTGTAGACCGAGAAGAAGAGCAACGCAAAATTGAAAATATACTTCGTAAGATTAAAGAAGCATTCATGGCTTCACATAAATCCGACCTTGAAACATATACAGGCGATTTAAGCGTTTTTAAAGAGTTTTACAAAGACATGGATGAAATTGTGTGGCAGTATGTTTTGGAAAAATATGGAAAAGCCTTTAAGGAGCTTATCACCAACAAAAAAAGGCGCATAGACGAGGTCGTTACCGCAATTCACAGTTTGTTTGCGCAGAAAATTGCAGCGAGATTAATAGATCACATCCTTGAGGTTATCTTCCAATAATCGACCGAAATTTGATTAATTCCTTCGTTTAGAAACAGCAGCAGTGTATATAAGGAAATATTTTAGCATAACGATTAACTCCTTCTTTTGTTTTGATAATTGGCGTTTTACACATCCTAATCTTCTTTTTGTTTATTTTTTCGTGGTATCCTGCGTTTCAAGAATTATATTAAGATTATGATCTTAAATTGGAGTAAGTATGCAGTTTTGGTATTGAAGGTTTGTTTTTATCCTGAAAAGCGGTTGGAGTTGAATTTAATTCCACTATTAAGAAGTTAAAAAGAAGAATTGTTAACTCTTGATGACAATAAAGATTAACCGCCAGACAGGTTAACGGCATTTGTTCTGAACGTTAACTCTTGGGACACATCATAACTTAAATTGACGCACATATCGTAGGTTTACACAAATTAGAAAATGCTAATACAAAATATAACATGAGGTATAGAAAATAAGCAAAAGGAAATTAACGCTTAGTGAAATTACAAACGGCGCGTACTAGAATCATGTCTATCAGAGCATATTAGAATCATCTATTAAAGTTTATATATAAGATGTGTGTAATATAGGGATCACAATACCTTACAAGGTATCTAAAAGATATCTAACAAGGTATCTATTTCTAAAAAAAGCGTTTTAAAAAACAATGAGGTAAAATGAAATGACCGGTTTGCAAGACGCAGGACCCCTGCGAATAATGATTGCACCAAGCCGATATGTCCAAGGACCTGGAGCACTAAGCCTACTAGCTCCACAATTACAAAATCTAGGTATCAAAAAACCCCTCTGCTTGGCCGGACCCACTGCTAAAAAATTAACGGAAGGCTTTATCAACCCCGCCTTAGCTGAGGCAGGCATGGGCGTCGAATGGACAGTGTTTAACCGCGAGTGTACTTGGGACGAAATGGCAAGAGTGGCAGAAGTCTGTAAATCAAACGAATGCGATTCGATCCTTTCAATAGGTGGTGGTAAATCTATTGACACTGGTAAGGCCGCTGCAACTGATGTTGCAATCGACATCGGCAAAGTGCCAGCAGAACGACTAGAGAACTTTGGCGCTGCAGTCCCCAAAATCGTTGTACCCACCATTGCAGCTACTGATGCACCCTGTAGTGCACTCACCGTAGTGTACACTCCAGAACATGTCTATGTGACTTTCTTAGTATATCCAACGAATCCAACAATGGTTGTAGTAGACTCAAGCATCATAGCTAAAGCTCCTGTACGCTTCCTGGTAAGCGGAATGGGAGATGCACTAGCTACCTGGTTCGAAGCGGATATGTGCTTCAGAACGAATGCTTTCAACATGCCTGGTGCACAACCACCTATGACCGCATTAGCCCTCGCACGACTTTGTTATGAAGCATTGAGAAAATATGGTATACAAGCAAAACTAGCATGCGAGCGGGGTGTTGTTACACCAGCAGTAGAAAAAATTATAGAAGCAAACACCTTGCTTAGTGGTATCGGATTCGAATCCGGAGGACTTTCTGCAGCACACGGCATCCACAATGGTTTTACTGTATTGGAACATAAAATGAAGGAACTCCCAGGACCTCCAAAACACATTCCGTACCATGGAGAACTTGTAGCTTATGGTACGCTAACTGAAATGGTGTTAGAAGACAGAGATCCCGACTTCATCAAGAGCGTTATGGACTGGTGCAAGATGGTTGGATTGCCTTCAACCTTCAAAGATTGCGGTTTACCGGGGATAACGGACAATGACATAGAGGCAATTGCACATGCATCTGCAAAAGACGTACTCTTGTCAACTATGAAGAGAGCATTCCCCGAGCCCGTAGATGGAGAATTCTATCCCTGGGAGGCAGTTAGGGATGCACTGATAGCCGTTGATGCAATGGGCGAGGCATGGCCAGCCACCCAAGAACCAGACTTAGTTGGTCTCAAATCTGTGTCTACTCCTGGATACTATTAAATACAATCCTACACTCTCTCTCTTTTTTTCTTTCTTTTCCTACTTTTATATAGATTTTAGGATTCAAAAACCTCTTTTAGATGCTATTTTTATGGTTAAGAGGCTTAAGTGAACTACCACCCTCCACGTAAGGTGATCTTCTCGCTAATTGCGTTATAATCCTCACACTATTTTTGACAAGAAATCGAGCTGGGATATACTTAAGAGTAAAGAATACGATGAGTAATACAGCGTGACTTTATCACAATAAAGGCGGCGATTCGATAGGAGGCAATAAAATGGAAGGCGATACTGTATTATCTACGGGAATACGCACTTTAGATGTCGTAATTGGTGAAGGTGGTATTCCTAATCGCTCTTTAGTGTTAGTTTTAGGTGACGTTGGATATATTCACAGATTACTTGTACAGAATATAGTATATCATCTCTCAAGAGAGGCTAATACCAAAGTTAAATATGTGGTTTTAGATTTTTCCGCAGATGAGCTTATAAAAAGTTTTAAAGAAATCGGAATGGATGTTTCAAATATTCCTGAAGATCGATGGGAATTTGTCGATATGTTCAAAGAAGAAATCGTTCCAGGTGTCGTAGAAATGAATCCACTATCAGTTTTA
>JAECRW010000104.1 GCA_016294985.1 Candidatus Sifarchaeum marinoarchaea
AAAACTACTTGAAGGCTTTGTCGGTGGTTCTGCCATATTGGGTTTTATGAAATTCTTTATAGAACTAGCAACTGCACCAAATCCAGAATTAGCAGGGCAAATCGCGTTGATTTTATTAATTGCAATTGGCTCCGCTTCGCATTCCATCGTATGGACTTTATTCTTCTATCTTCCCTTTCACAGACGCTATGTGCATCAATTAAATAAGAAAATCGCAAGAATGGGTGTACCACGTGCTGTTGTTGAGATAAAGCCGATTAAAAAAGCATGAGAAAGATAGAAAAGACATGCATAATAAACTCAGACAAGCAAAGTGAAAACACATAGATGAACGATTGCAAGCGCGCTAGATTCCTCTCTTTTTTTGTGATACGAAAATAGACTCACAAAATCTTCGCAGAGACGTTTTAACCTAAATATTATAAGCAACACAAACAATGCCATGTAGCGATTTTGAGTTAGCTTAAAAACCAAATTCTTGAAATACTCTATCATTGTGCATAATACTAGACTATCTACACTAAAACATCATCATATGAGGCTATTCCAGTGTGGGATGGGAAAGCGCTATCTGAAGCTCTAAATCGAGTTCTTTCAGGACTTATTAAAGCAGATCACGCCATCCGAACAGTAATCCTAACCGATCGCACTGGTTTAACTTTAGGTCATGTAACAAAATTTGATACACGTCCTGTGGACGTAGATGGCCTTGGTGCGATAGGTAATGCTGTTTTTTGTGCTAGCGAAACACAGGGAAAGCATACAGAGATTAAGGGGAATTTAAATCTGGTAGTATCCGAATTTGATACGGGTGTTATTTTTACGGCGGGTATAAATCAGGAAGCTGTGTTGTGTGTTATCGCAGATCCACATGTTAATATTGGCATCGTTCGTTTTACGATAAAACAAAACGTGGAACGACTTGCACGAGCATTAAAAGAATTTCATGCTGAAGAAGAAGATGGAATGCCTATACGTGCTGAAGAAAGGCTATTAAGATTACTAAAAGAATTAAATGATTTTTAAGGGTAAGAAGTCTTCGTAGTTATGTTTGTAAAATGTGAGATCATTTAGCATTAACATATTGGCTAAAATAGAACCAAAGGTTATGTTTTCAATTCTAATTCCATTTTGAGAAAATTCAATTGACAATATAACATAATAGAGAGAATACGAAAAAAATTGAAAGTATTAACTCATGGGGATTTTGTCATGAAGACGACGGAGATTGTTTTGAAAACGATAGGTATTATTAAGTCTCCTTACAAAACAATAAGTGATGCACCGAGACAAGGGAGACTAGTACAAACAATAGGGACAATTGAGATATTTCCTGAGTTTAATGAAGGCTTAAAGGATATTGAAAAGCGCTCGCATGTTATTTTGATATATTGGCTGCATCAAGCAAACAGAAATACTTTAGTCACGCCTACGCCCGATAGCAATATCCCAATGGGCGTATTCTCTATAAGATCACCAAGCAGACCCAATCCGCTTGGAATATGCACTACAGAGTTGATTGAGCGAAAAGGAAATATGTTGATAGTAAAGGGAATTGATGCAATAGATGGCACGCCCCTAGTAGATATAAAACCTTATATCCCAAAACTTGATGAGGTTTCTTGCGTGGATAGAAAAGAGTAGCAGCAAAAAAAAAGGATATACAGAAAAATGTAAGTTATGTAGAAAAAAAGTAAGGAGAGAGTTTTGTTTTTGACTAGAGCGCCTTTATTACTTCGTCCGATGTTTTAACGTCTCCAAGAACAGGAAATATCTTTTCTATAGCAAACTTTTGCTCTTCTTCAGAAAGCGCTTCCATGCAGTCAACTGCAAAAATTGGTTTAATTCCTCTATCGTATGCAGATCTTCCTGTTACTTCTACACACCAGTTTGTGATGAACCCTGTTATAATCAGTTCTTTAACATCCAAATTCTTTAACAGACCTGCGAGCTCGGAATCACAGAAAGCGCACAAACGCCTCTTGTCAAGCACCATCTCGCCTTCTTTTGGCTTAAGTTCGTCAACGATTTCTGCACCCCAAGTTCCTTTCTTAAATGCATTTGCATCCGCCGCACCCTTAAAGAGACCAAAAGGGGTGCTAGCTACCTCTGGATATCCTTCTCTAAAGCTAATGGGTGAATGGATAATAGGTATCTTTTTATTCCTTGCTGCTTCAAGTACTTTTTTCGTGTTCGCCACTACGTTAGAGTCTTTTGCCCTCTTCCAAATTCCTGCGCCCGCCATTGCGCCCTTTTCACTCAGGAAATCGTTCTGGAATTCTATCATGATCAAAGCCGTTTTCGCCATATGGGTTTTCCTCTTTTTTATTTATTTTTTAATCAAATCTATGGGAAGTTATCCCTCCTCCAAAGTATTTTGGACTAAAAAAACAGTGTGAACTATTTTATGTGCAAAAGTCCTATATATATGTTAAGGCACGCGCCTACATACATGCTGATGCCATGTCAGAAAACTAACATGATCTTTATTGCGAATTATTGACCTTCTATCTCAAACTCAGCTAAAAGTTCATCCTCAAGTTCCAAAGCGGAATTTACTTCAAGTCCATCTTCTTGTAGACTCCTTAAAAACCTATGTAACTTTTCCGTTTCGGTTTCAGTTAAGCGCACTCGAAACAAAGGATAACCCTGGAGCCATCTTATAGCTTTTTTAACATCGACTTTACTTATTTTGTCACCAACATATGAACCCACATCAACTAGTTTTTCTTTTGCAACTGCTCCAGTCTCTTTAAGTTTTTCTTTTGCGATACCACCTGCATTTTTGATTTTTTCAACTGCACGATCTTTAACTGCAGAGAGTTTTGTTAATTTTCCCGTACTCTCAATATCTTCACTGTCTACAGATGTAGTTTCAGTTTCTAGAGGAGAAGGTTGAATTTCAGGTGTTTCATGCGTTTCAGGGAGACGATCTTCTTCTTCTAATTTGCTTATAATTGTGTTTTCTATTTTAGAGATGAAACTCGATTCCGCTATTTCAGATACATTGATTTCTTCTAACGTCACTATGATACGGAGTGCGTAATAAGTAACCTTTTCTTCCTCTTTTTCATCAGTCTCTCTTTTAATTACACTTACCACTTTTCCTTTTACTCCACGTAGAACCTGTGCTGTCTTTTGGTAAATTGTAGGGCGTGTTAACAGCACCCGTTCTATGATGGACTTGCTATATGAAGTAACTATATTTGGGGGTATCCTGAGCCCTCGGCGAATAAACTGTGAGTATGCTGTCGCAACTGGCGCGAAAATAAACCCTATCGCACTAAAAACAATTTGTCCGTGCCGAGCAAGTGTGTCTAGAAGCCCGCTTTTAGAAAAAATACCTGCCACCCTGGAGCGTGGTATCCATATTATTCCTTCTCGCTTGACGTGAACGAGAAGGCCTCCCATTACTGGTAAATACTCATTTGCGATAATACCAACAGAATTTAAGGACTGATTTATCCAATCTTCTACACTTGCATCCATTTCTTCATACGCTCCGTCTTACGTATCTAAAAATTTATGATCTTCCCTCTTTTTTAGGCTAGATCATTTTCTCATAAATCGGAATACTCAATCATTATAGGACATGAGGTGAATTAAAGTTTTTCACAAAATCGATAAATTACACCATAGTAGGGCAATAAGAAACAGGAGCTGTTGAAATGACTGATCTACAAGACGCACCTACTACGGCACTTGAAGTCGTAAATTAGTTGATATTTAAAGGTTGTGAAAGATACAAGAGTATATTGTAGATACCTTGATTTATTTTGAAGGTATTTCGTTGAAAAGTTAAATCAAGGTATTAGCCAATACGGAAACGCAAAATGAATATAGAAGAGGATATCAAATACGGCATGCGCTAGAGTTGGCGATACTAAACTCCTGAATTTTACCAAGATGATTGAAAGGATTATACTCCCAGCAAAGTTGAGCAACATTGTCTCAATAGTTGAAAAGTATGGACCATAAAGAATCAGGCTGAAGATGGAATTTTGATGATAAAACATAAACAATATAGAATTAATTAGTACCGCGTAAAAAGTGGCATTGGATATTATTGCCCCCTCCAATCTGGGGAGCATATAACCTCTAAAAAACAACTCTTCTGAAAAAACGACAACCAGTGCAATAGGAATGATAGCCAAATTGCGATATGGCAATAAGAAAAGAACCTTTTCATACATAACAAAGTAATAAGCACTGAAAGCTAGATGAAGAAGAATTCCAAAAAGAATTCCGAAAAAAATGTTTTCTTTATATGCGGTCTTAACCAATCCAAGCTCTTTTAGATTCATCTGCGTAATCGCACGTCCAAACAAAACAAAACAGGCGATGCCAAATCCGATTCCAATTAAAATAAGAAATAAGCTTTCTTGAAACATTAATGCCTGAAAAATTCCAAAGAATGTGGCTACAGTTAAAACTTCCAATACGTTAAGTGATCTAGTAGCGGCATCAAGTTCATTGACACCGTTTGCTATAGTCTCAGTCATTGTTTCTACCTCAAGATAATAATTACTTCGTTTGAATGTTGAGTCTATAGACATATAAACTTGTCAAAAGATCACAGGAAGAAAAAGAATTCGAATTTTTTAAATTTAATTAGGTGATTTATCTGATATCAGCGAGAAGACACCTTCCGAGAGGGAGGGGTAGTTAACTCTCAGTTTCAGCATCTGGTTTTTCTATGGGTTCTTCGAGTTTTTGCGCTATGTCGTCTTGAAGACTCTTCATTACGGAAAATATTTCCTCTAAAGAACTTACAAGCAGTTTTTTCTCATTGTGAATTAAATATCCTTTAGATCCAACATTATTATAGTAAATATCTGCACTAACTTGAACTGCTTGATCTGCAATGTAAAACGCTGAAAAAAGCCCGGTTTTATCTTTGCGGATTTCTAGTAGAAATTTTTGAAGTTTAGATTTTTCTTCTTTCGTGAATATCTTCTTGGATTTATAAACTTGAAATTGAATATAATTCCATCCAAATCCATTTTCAATTAATTCAGTTTGAAGATCATACTTTTGATTAAAAAATGAAGTAAAGCCTGCTAATTCGGGCATCTCACGTATTCTGTGTTCACCAGGATTTAGTGTTACCATATTGCGATTTAAGTCCATGAAGAAAATCTCATTTTGATTCGAAAATAAGAGGTAATCATCTTGAGAAGAATACAGTGTAAATTCGTCCATTTCATCAAGTCTTCCTGTGAACGTCTTGATGAACGTTTGTTTCCTTTGCAAGGCTCTTTTCAATGGTTTAGATGCGTTTGGAAATAATATATCAAGAAAATCTTCTAAGAAAATTTTCTTATCAATGTTTTTTCCTTGCCTACGTTCTTTTCCTGAAAGGATTTTAGCCATGGTTTGCTGTCGTTGGCTGTAACAAAAAAGTGGGAGATCCTTTTTCTTAATTCCGGAGTCGATATAGAGATCTAAAAGACGGCGATTATTTCCGTCAATTATTTCCTGACATGGACGAAGAATGCATTTAAGGCGGTCTGAATCATTACATTCTTCAAAGCAATACTTTCTAAATAGTTCTAAGGCACTCTGTGAAAAAGGAAGTAATTTTTTTTGGAGATCCTCTTTAACAAATAATCGAACAAAAGTATCACCGTATTCTGAGCGTTTTCGTATATCTTCTCTGAACATGTCATTCATCTCTATTGAAAAAAATAAAGTACGTGTCATATAAATATGGAGATTTAATGCCTTTAAATTTTTCCTTTGTGCATAATATGAAAATAAACAAGACTTAGAGCGTTCTATGGTTTTTTGTAGACAATC
>JAECRW010000280.1 GCA_016294985.1 Candidatus Sifarchaeum marinoarchaea
TTCCGAGCCAATAAAACCAGCTCCGCCAGTTACCAGAATAGGTGTGTCTTCATAACGATGCAAACTTAAGTCACCTTTATCTTGAACTCATAAGTTAAATTAAACCAAAGAAATATTGACTGAAAATTATTAAGATACCAAATGGTTGATATGCTTTATGAATTTGTGCAATTTTTTGAAACGTAAAACAATATGAAAAACTCACATCATTTCTAAGGTTATTTATTTGTCCAAAAAACAATATACTTCACTGTTTTAGGATAGAAAATCAGGAGAATTTTTCCACAATGCTTTTTAAACAGCATTCAGTTTATTCACTAAAGGAAATTGTATTTGATATCTATGTGAATTCATCTAATCTGCATAAGATATGGGTTATTTAGCGGCTTATGGAGGAGAATCATACTTATGGGGATTTTTGAGCAAATTAGAAGAAAAAAGGATGAAAATACTGCAGAAATGCAAGTGGAAGAAAAGGGAGAGACTATAGCGACCGATGCCTCTGAGATGGTTGAGCAAGAAGAAGTAGAAGTCACAGCAGTGGAAGAAGTAGCGGAAGTAGTTCCAGTTCCAAAACCTGAAGAAAAAGACTCTATTGATCTACCTAATAATAATATAGAAGATACTCAGGAAATTGAAAACGAACTGGTTGATCTATTCTTTGATCCATCAAAAAAATACTATTCAGATGTTAAACTAAACATTCTAGAGCATCGACTTGAGACACTACTTCAGACAAAAAAGCAACTTCTCAATCATCCAAATCCAGATGACAAGAAACTAGAGGAGATTGTACTTTGTATTCAAACCATTAGAAGTGAAATAGATTATGCAAAGTATGAATCGTGCCGTTTTTCTTCAGAAGCATAATGACTACACTAGATGCAAGCGTATGTCATTCTACTCGTTTTACGTTAAGTTTTAGCAGGATGTTATATATCCCCTTAGTTGTTGTTTTTAGATTGATGAATTTCCAAGTTTTATTGGGATCTATTTAATATATAAAGAGGTGTTTTGCGATCTGTTTAATATAATCAGATCTTAACATATTATTCTTCAAAACTATATGTACGGATTTTGACTACCACGAACTCTCCCTTCTCTTTTGAAAAAATCCCATTGATATAATTTTTGTCTACTAGAATCTGAATTATATTTTCCGCTTCTTCTATAGAAATTTCGAATTCAGAAGCGATATCGCTGAATTTAACACGTCTCTTGTCTTCTTCACCTATATAATCTAATATTTGATAATCTAATTGATCCTTAATTACATTATTTTCGTTAAGTTCTATCTTACAGTTTGGACAACGATTATTTGCTCGAACATATCCTAAATAGAGATCCTTATGACCATA
>JAECRW010000105.1 GCA_016294985.1 Candidatus Sifarchaeum marinoarchaea
TAAAAGGGAAAATATTCAGAGTAGGTCACATGGGTTCAATCAATGAAAATGATATATGTGCAACTTTAGGAGCTATAAAACGTACCATAGACTTGTTCTAAAAAACCCCTACCGTTTTTTCTTTATTTTTTTATAGTATTGAATTTTGAATTATAAATCTAAACCACTTGCAATGTAGCGCTTAAAATCAAAAATTTGTTACAATTCTTGTAATAAACTACATTATTTAATAGAATTAATTGCTCCTAGTTTTGACTTGACTTTATTAAACGTCAATTTCATTATGCGAATCAGTTTACAAATGGAGGAAGTTTCCTTGGAATATAGATGCAACGTCTGTAACGTGTTTGAATATGACTCCGAAAGGGGAAACTCACTAACTAAAATCAAACCTGGAACAGAGCCAGAAGACTTCCCAGATTTTCCAATCTGGCAATGTCCGATTTGTCACGCCGATAAAACTCATTTGAAACCTATCAAAAAAGAAGAAAAGGTTGTAGAACAAGAAACATCATTCACGTGTCCTCATTGTGGAAAGCAAACGCAACTTAAGATTTCTCATGTTGAAGAATTGGATCTTGAGGCGTATTTAGGAGAATGGCGAAGAGATGCTGATGAAATAGAAGAATACATGGCAGATATTCATAGAATATCCAATACTGGAGAGTCAATTATCGAGCCGATGCGGACCACAAAAGCAGTGAGTCCGAACTGGGATGATATCCTCATCAAAGGTGCGCAACTTGCAAGGATTCCCTTGGACAAGGATGCCAATGTAAATACTCAGACCATAATTGGACCGAACGCTGCACAGCCATTGATCATTGATACACCGATTTACGTTACACATATGTCGTTTGGTGCTCTCTCTAGAGAGGTCAAAACAGCATTAGCAATGGGAAGCGCCGCTGCTAGAACCGCAATGTGCTCAGGGGAAGGAGGGATTCTACCGGAATCTCTTGATAATGCTTACAAATACATTTTCGAATACGTCCCGAATCAATATGGTGTGACTGAAGAGAATCTCAAGCGTGTCGATGCGATTGAACTGAAATTCGGGCAATCTGTCAAGCCAGGAATGGGGGGTCATCTCCCAGCTGAAAAGGTTACTCATGAAATTGCGGAAATTAGAGGATTTCCTGAAGGAACCGATATCATTAGCCCTTCAAGTTTTCCAGACATACGGAACAGAGATGATCTAAGAGAAAAGGTTGAATGGCTACGGACTAAATCAGGAGGCAAACCCATCGGAATTAAACTTGCTGCAGGCAATATTGAAGCAGATCTTGAGGTAGCGCTTTATGCAAATCCTGATTTCATAACCCTTGATGGTCGGCCAGGTGCAACTGGTGCGGCACTCAAGTTCGTAAAAGCATCTACCTCACTACCCACAATATTCGCCTTATATCGTGCCCGAAAATTCTTCGAAAAGAAAGATGTTAAGGATGTCTCACTGCTCATTACTGGCGGTCTAAGGGTTTCTTCTGACTTTGCAAAAGCTTTAGCATTAGGAGCAGACGCTGTCGCCATTGGAACAGCAGCCCTCATGGCATGTGCTTGCCAACAGTATCGACTCTGTGACACTGGGAAATGCCCTGTAGGCGTTACAACTCATAATCCAGAACTTCGAGCACGCATGAAAGTGGAATGGAGTGCTAAAAAACTGGAAAACTTTCTACGAGTCTCTACAAATGAACTTAAGGACTTCGCTAGGCTAACCGGAAATGATGATATTCAAAAATTATCAATTAGTGACCTCTGTACAACAAATTCTGAAGTCTCAAACCACACAGAGATCGAGCATGTCTAAATCAGGTATTGAACGATGAGTCACTCATTAGTTCAAACCTAAACATGTTTTTTCACTTCTTGTAGAATTTTTCTGAAAACTAAATCAGCATCAAGAATTTTCAGCAGCATAAATGCTAGAATAATATGTCTAATAATAACAAAAAAACTGCATATGTACAGATAGTTAACAGCGGTAAGCCCATAAAGGTAGATTACATCATGCATGTTGTAATAAAAAGTTATAGTGAAGAATACAATAAGATTTGATAGTTCTAATGCATAAAATACTCTCTTCTCTAACTGTGGTAACAAAACAAAGAAAGGTAATAGCCATAATAAATACTGAGGAGAAAAAACCTTATTGAATAGTAGGAAGACCAAAGTCAGAGTAAAACAGAGTTTAATGGTAGATTCATGTCTAAACTTCCACATTAAAACTATAGAACTTGTGGCAATTAAGAAGAGAGAAAGCATGTTCATTCGAGAAATACTTAACCCGTAGTGCAGAAAAAGATCAATTGCACTCCATATTGAATCAAGATTGGGTGGCCTTAGACTATTAAAACTGATAAAGTAATACCACCCCTCAAAATTGGAGAACATAAAAAAAAGATTTATTATTAAAGTAGTTACGCCAAAAACACCAATTATTTTAACCCATTCAACAATTTCTTTTTTCTTTAGTAATAATGGTAAGAGATAAATAATGGGATAAAACTTACTAGAGAATCCCAATGCTAAAAATAGTGATGCAAGATAATCCTTATCCTGTTTAATGGCAAAAAAAGCAATTATAACTAGAAGGACTGTTATGATATCCCAGTTGTAAATAAGAAAGAAGAACATAGATGGTGCAAGAATCCAGTAAATAACTAACCTCTTTTCATCTTTCTTTTCAAGAAACTGATAAAGAACAAAAGTTGCAGCAGTAGCAAAGAGTATGAAAAAAAGAGAGGTTTGGAAGTAATATCCAGCATAATTTTCCCCAAGAACTCCCATAAAATGGATGAAAAACCCAGTAATGACTGGATATTCAATTAATTTATCAATATACGGCAGACCTGGTTCAGTCGCTTTTCCATAAAAAGCCAAAATATCAGAATAAGCAATATGCATAGGTAATTGATGAAGGACATTCACTGCATGGAAACATGCAGAAAGGACTCCTATGAAAGCAATTAACAGCAAAAAAACATATACATTTTCATCTTTTTTTATTCGCATTGTCATGTATTCCTATTGCGATAGATGATATTAAGAAAGCTTAAGAATAGCTTTAAGCGGGTTTTTTTAATATCTATTGAATATCTAAAACTTATGTATCTTCAAACTGTTGAGAGGATGTAGATTCCTGTTCGATGGCGGATCGAAGCGATCGAATCGTTCCTGAGGTTTTGAGCAGGTGTATGATAACAGGTCGATTATCAATACTTGAAACGGCAGCCATAGCGGTCTGTACCTTCTCAAGACTTTTATGTGTGCATCTTAGAATTCCTTGGTGCGTCTCAGGATCATATTCAATAAGCCAAATCCCACTTTGACTCGCTTCAACCTCACCAAAAAGCGACAAAATAGAGCGAGAAATAGAATTAAAAACAAAACTTACCTCTAGTGGGCTTTCATCTTCAATTATCGTTTCAAAGGCGATATATCTGCTTTTTTCTTCTTTAACCATAATTCATTCCCTTTCTTCGTCGATTATTCGAACACCAGGCATTATAATTTTCCCATTTCTCTCAAGCGTACGTCGTTCCATCAAATTGAAAGGGGTTTCTGTAAGGCTTTGTTTTGCTAAGTCTTGAGGCAAGCCAACAAGTTTAGCTAAGAGTTGCATTTCGTGAGGACCTCTTAGCTCATATTTATTAAATGCGCCAGTACCAATTACGAACATAACCTCATTTTGAAGTGCAACAGAAAGTATTTTGCCCCATACGCGCAAGAGTTTCGCTCTGATCTTGCCATAATATCTTATAAAAGGAGTCAAAGTAATTTCTAATGCAATTCGATTTTTAGCGCAATTACGGGCAACTAGTTCTGTGAACACAGGTGTTTTTGTTGTTGGAGAGAGAGTTAAAATATCTACAAATTTATTGGTAGATGCAAAGTGGCATATTTTTTCTGTGGAGCAGTCAACGGTGACTAAATCCACCTTTCTTCGAAAATACTTAAGTTTCTGTGCCAATTCCTGCTTATTTTTTGGAGAGATATCTGCTCGAGAAAATACATTTAGAGAAAAACCTTTACATTCTTCAAGAAGAGAATCTACCTGAGAGGGATCAATAGCACCAAAATCAGATAAACAAATATTTTGAACTCCTAGACGTATTGCCATCGAGACTATTTCAGCTGGAGAGGAGGAACCACCAGAATGTGTTGAATGAACATGAACATCGTAACTCCCCTTCATCGCATCCCACCAGAATGAGCAACTAATTAATTATTCCATCAATAACTTTTCACAAATAGATTTCACTTTTTCTCGTGTTGACGAAGGATACATTTCAAAGGTTACTTTGAGTCGGATGACATCATCTTCATCTTTGATCTTGAAACGATCATTAAAGGCTGCCTGTTTGTCAAATCGAAGATATAAATGTGATTTATCAATTCTTTTGTCTAATCCTTCCCTTATTACATATTTGTCTTCATCATTTAAAGAATTCGTTACATATTTGATTATCTGCATGGCATCGTCAGCTTTAGAACATTTTGCTCTGATGAGAAATATTGGGTTATTCCAATGTCCTTTGACTTTGTTTACTTTCAATTTTTGTTTGCTACGCAGGTGTTCTGGTAATAGATATAAGAGTGCTCGCTTAACCTTCTCTAAATCCTCAGTAGCATGAGCGTGAGTAGTGAGTTCGATTGAGTTCAAAGAATAAGTATTTTCCTTCATTTTACTCACTCTATCCATAAAATTGGACAAACTTGGACAAAGTTGTCCTAGCCCGTCGATAGAGGAAACGGGACAGATTCGATTTGCTCTTTTAGGAGTAAAGCGCTGATTCTGGCGCTATTTGAATGACGATTGCCCACATAACCACAAGCTGGGACGGTGCATTTAAACTCATCATAGCCTATTGTTTTACCCCTCGTCTTTCTTAGACCCCTACCTCGGGTGTAACACTCTGAACAGACTTGGCTGGTATACGGTGTGACTATTCTTGTCCCTTCATAATCCGGCAGTAGTCCTTGCTCTTTCAAATCCTTAGCCCATTCTAGGAAGGTATCATATAAGCGTTTTTCTTTTGGCAGGTAAGTGATGCCGGTAGCTAAGGTGCCCTTCTTTCCACGGGTTGTTATTCCCTGTATACCATCCCAGGCGGCATATCTTGCCCCTGTTCTGTATATCAGGTAGAGATAGACCATTAGTGCCCGGTGTTTCATTTCCGTCATCACCCTGTCTCGTCTCTGATGGAGGAGGGTTATTTGCGCTTTCCACCTTCCTCGTTTCTGTGGACTTCCTTTACCGGAGTCCAGTTTTCGCATGATATTGGGTATTTCTATTCTCCTGATTTTTTCCAGCCTTTCATAGGCCTCCTGGAATACTTTCATCATGTTTGTGGGGAGTACCAGGTCTATTTCCTGTTTGAAGGTAGCTACAGCTATGATATATTCCCCTATTCGGTTAAAATCCGCGCCGATATAGTCCCCGCAAGGGAACACTAGTGCGCTGAATAACTGATCCCACACCTCAAGGAAATTTCCTGAATGGGCAAAAGCCGAGGGATTGGAGGCTGTCAGGGTTAAATCGGCTACAATTTTGCTGGTAGGACCCCTGGGCACGTTGAGGCGAATGGTCTTTACTTGGGCGCCTTTATTTAGGCAGGCACGTATCTTAGGTGTGGCGAATAAGCGAAACCAAAAGGTGGCTTTTTTTCTGCCGAGAAGCACCCCCTCCTGCAGTTGGTCGGGTGAATAGATGGGTAGACCCAGCCAGATA
>JAECRW010000106.1 GCA_016294985.1 Candidatus Sifarchaeum marinoarchaea
ACGGGAAGTCATCGTCATCACTAAAACTGGATAATACTAACGCGAATTATGTTCCTCATTAGTATACGTGAGGCAGGGTTATTTAAATGTAATTAAATTTTTAGTACACTTCACTAAACTAAAAACAGACATCGATCAGCATCAATTCGTCGCTTAAGCCTAAACTATCTTTGTAATTCTCAAGCGTTTGAAGTTTTTAATGAAGCGTTAAAAATGCGGCTTTTGCTTTGACAAGTTATCTTTTGCTTATAAAAAAACAGTTATATTTGTTGTAACGTTATATTACATGTTAAATTGCGTTTAAATCGATTTTCATGGTTTTTCTAATGTCCCATGTTCAGGAAATTACTGTAAAGTCAGCATTAGTGAAGAGTCGGATCTACGACGTGGATTATGTGATCAACCCGTACGTTGGCTGTACTCACGGTTGTAAATACTGTTATGCTCGGTTTATGAAGCGATATACGGGTCACAAAGAGCCATGGGGAGATTTTATCGACATTAAGATAAACCTTCCGAATCTTCTTACTGAAGAACTTGCTCGTAAAAAAGCAAAGGATGGGCTCATCCTGTTGAGTAGTGTAACAGACCCATATCAGCCCGTTGAGGAAAAATATGAATTAACAAGAAAAAGTCTTCAACGTTTATTGAGGTATGATCGCTCAATTTCTATTTTAACTAAGTCTGCATTGGTGATCCGCGATATAGATCTTTTAAGTCAATTTAGAGAGTGTGAAGTAGGGTTCACAATTACCACTTATGACGATAAGATAAGAGAAATTTTCGAGCCAGAAGCATCACCGATAGACCAAAGAATTTCTGCATTGCAGAAACTACACGATCAAGGTATAGCAACTTATGTTTTTTTAGGCCCGATAATTCCACTCTTCACTGAGCAAACATTGAATCAATTATTTGAGAAATTTAATGAAGGCTTTGTCGACCGTTTTTTGATTGATAAACTTAATATAAAAGCAGGAAACTGGCCGGCGATTAGAGATGCTTTAAGAGAACATTTTCCAGAAAAACTGCGCCAGGTGAGCGATTTACTTTTTAACAAACAAGAAAACGCTAATTATTTTTCAAATATTAAGAAAACGCTTCTTAGACTTCAATCAGAGTACAATATCAAGTGTGAATTCTGTTTCTAAAACATCCTAAATCCCTTTAATTACTTTAAAAAACAAAGCGTCCTTTAAATTACATTCAAAAAAAGGTATATATAATATATAATATTCTCGTATTCCCCACCTTTTTTGCATGTGGCCTCCTTCGGTGGTTTAAGATGATATTAGGAATTGGATCTATAGCTCTTGATACGACAACCACACCATTCGATACGGTTCAAGAGGTGTTGGGTGGAGCTGTAGTGAATTTTGCTCTCTCTTCCAGTCTCTTTGAGGAGACAGGAATTGTTGGAGTGATTGGAACAGATTTTCCAAAGGATTATTATGATATTTTGGACGAACGATTGGATCTCCGTGGCTTGAAGATAGAAGAAGGTAAAACGTTTCGATTTGAATCGACGTATGATTACAGCCTTTGTAAACGCTATAATAAAAAGACTCATCTGAACGTAATGGATGGTTTCATACCCACATTACCGGAGGCTTATAAAGATGTTGAGTTTCTCTATCTGGGAACCAATGAACCGACACAGAATTTAGAACTGCTAAAAAAAATGCGCTCTCCGAAACTGGTCGCCTGTGACACCATCGAATTATGGATTGAAACCATGAGGGAAGAAACCCTTGAAGTAATGAGTAATGTTGATGTGGTTATCCTGAACGATGACGAGACGCGGCTTTTGTGTGACACGCCCAATCTGTTGAAGGGAGGAAAGACCATCTTGGAGTGGGGCACCAAAACCAAACATGTTATCATTAAAAAAGGAGAACATGGGGCATTACTGATATCGAAAGATGGAATATTCCCCTCATCAGGTTATCCATTAGAGGAGATTGTAGATCCAACAGGTGCTGGCGATGCCTTTGCTGGAGGTTTTTTGGGTCATATTGCGAGGAGTACCAAGAAAGAAAAAAGTATAACCTTAGATACCTTGAAAGAAGCAATGGTCTACGGACATATAATGGGATCCTTTGTGGTGGAAGAATTCAGCGTAAACAAATTGTTGTCACTCACTTTAGAGGAGATAGAGCAGCGCTATAACGTGTATAAAGAAATGGTTATGTTTTAAAAAGAAAATTGAGTCTTCTTGTGAGACTAAGAAAATAAAATTGAAATAAAAAGAAGAAGGGAAGTATCAGTGATCCTCTTCCTTCTCAGACTCTATAAAATTGCCATCTAACATTTTTTCAAGGAAATCATTGAACCCTAGTTTTTTGCGTGTTTTTTTTGGGCTATTTTTTTTGGCCAAATTTAAGAGCCTCCTTTACATTTGGGAAAGGCCCGATTATAGACTCTAAAAAATCTCCAGGAGTTTGCGTTTAGACCAAGCGTCATCGGAGTTTTAGAACACTCCTCGCTCACCAAAAATCCCAAGAATTCGTAAGGAGGTGATACATGATCCATCGATTATCTAATTTAATCGAGTCTTCATATAGTATGATTTCATTTAGCCAACGAAAGATCATATATGACACCAGTTTAATGTTTAGTCTAACTTTCTAATAAATCTTGCCACGTCAAAGTTGAAGAGCTTTACGAAGATAAAGTCTAAGCACGATTTATAAATGTTATAAATGAAATATTTTAAATATCGTTTATTTGCACCGATAAAAATGCTAGTATACACCTTAAGATCACAATCCTGCAGAAGAAAAATGTTTAAATAACCAAGACGAGTTCCTATGGCAAAACTAAATGGGACGTGATAGTGATAAGGAAACAAATCTGCTTAGTAATATTTATCCTTCTTCTTGTCCCATTAATTAGTCCAAAGCCAACTATGGCTAAGACCGGGTCATTCTATTATTATGAAGATCTTCAAGCAGATCTTTACAGAGACTCCGTGAGAATTTCTGCATCTTTTGAAACCAATAGACTATCAATTCCTGGCCTTGATCCTCAAATAAGATCTCTTTATAAAATGCATGACTTGCATTTGTACTTCTCAAGTGGTCAGTGTGCTGCAGACTGTGGTGAAGGACCAGGTCCCACATTAGGCGCATGGAGTGAAGTGAGCTATTCCTCTATAGAAGAAGACGAGGCGAAGGACTGGGCACGAATAATTAACTATTTAATCGAACAACAATTTGGCGTAGAATTAAGCGTTCATGGAAATACAAAAGAGTCTGGAGGAAGACTCGTAATTTCCTCTTATAATGTAACCAAAGTTGATTACACTGTTTTAACAAAAATTCGTGAAATTCTTCCAGAAAAGTCTCTTGGAGCACTGTTTACAGATGAATTGATTAAGACAGCACGTTTTTCTCAAATCCATCTTAATCTGCGTCCAAAATCTGGATCCTCTCCATATTTTCGATCAGTTATAGAAATCACATGTATTTTGGATGCTGATGTGATACCCTTTATCCAAGGAAAGTATTTATTCGACTTAGGCGAAGTCATGCAAGTAAATGATAAAATTTACGGATATGAGAAGTCGGATAAATCAACTATCTCAATTTTCTTTCCAGGAAAAGTAATTGAAGACGAAATCCTACCGCAATATTCCGCAACAACAACAGAGAACTTCTATAGCTTTACATTCCCTGAAAAAATCAAATCGATCTCATTTGTGAAAGCTAATTATACTATGAAGAATTTTCCGTGCCTTAGAGCTACCAAGACTGTCAATCAATACGTAGCAGAACCAGATGATCAAATTATTGTGGAAACTTCGATCGAAAATGTAGGGACAGATACAGCTTATGATGTCAAAGTCAACATACAAGTTCCAGAGGGCGGAAAACTTGGTTCGGGTTATACATTAGAGAATTCTTGGAAGGAAATATTGCCAGGAGAAAACGTTACATATTCTTATGTGTTAAGGTTGTCAAAGCAAAGCGAAACTAGTCTATTAAAGCCCGATCAGATAACTTATGCAAGTACAAATAACAGTAATGATCAAATGGAAGAAATGATATATACAAACGAGGTTCTGGTCTCAACAAGAAGCAATACACCTGTGCTTATTGTAACAAAGGAAAGTGAGAAATATGTCGTAGACAGCACGTCAACTACGATAAAGATTGTTGTAAAGAATCTTGGAAATGAAGAACTAACAGATATTGAAATTTCTGAAGATATATGGTATGGTACACTTATTCAAGCACCTGATAACTCAACAATGAGTGGAACTATTTTAAAGATAACTCTCCAGAAACTTGTACCTGGCGAATCTGCAACTATTAAATATGTTATAGCCATAAAAAATGATGCAATATCCCACGCGACGTTATCTTATGCAGATATTTCACTCAAATCAAATGAAGTCTCACTAAAACTCGATCAAACACTTAAAAACGAGTTAACATGGACATATAACCTAGAAATTGAGAAACAAGCGTTTCCTTCCACAGTTATGCCGGGACAGACAGTATTCATAAATATAACTGTAACGAATTTAGGCGCTGTATCCACTCCCTCCTTTAACATTATTGATCGTATTCCAAGTAGTATCGATTCAAAAGACTTGAAATGGGAGAACCTAAAGTTAGGACCTAGAGAGAGAATAACACTGAGTTATAAGCTAGAAATCCCCTTTGAATATCATATCGAAGGCTATGATCTACCTCCCGTAGAAGTTTACAGCAATAACTACAGAGAAATCTATGGGACGTCAAATACGCTTCATTTAAATCAAAATGTTCTTATTCATTCCTGGGTTCTCGCTGGAATTGGCATTGCCCTAGTAGTTGTTATTGTTGAATTGATTTACATGAGAAGAAGGTACGTTCTTGTTAAACTATAGACTTTTTTTGTATGCTCTTTCAGAGTTATTTACAAAATATCATAATATTATGAAGTCTTCTCATCAGATCAACAATGTTTAATAAACAATATACAACAACTAATGATAGAGAAATAGTGAACATCATACGTTCTTAAAGGGTGCAACTAGCTCTTAAAATAAGACTTCTCAATGTGTTAAAGAAGATAAATGGGATTTTTATGTCACCAATATATGAAACAACGGTAACGCTTAAAGGAAAACTAAATGAAGAATTAGATCTCCAAAAACATACTGAAATGTTAATAGGCATTCTAAAAAAAGTTCCCGAACTTGAAAACATTTCTACCATGAACAGAAAGTCTTACTATGGTCAGTGGACTGAAATTCAGGGTAATATTGATATGTTCGGCTCTTTTTCAGGTATATTAAAGAAAATCGAAGAAGGTGCGCCTTATAATCTCATAATGAGAGTGTCTAGAAATCTTGACGCTAGTAGTTTTGAAGAGGCCAAAAAAACAGCGTATGATTGGCTAAAAGAAGTAGGGAAACTACTTGAGAAAGATATGAATCTGAAAGTTTCTATGTAGTGGTTATCACTTTTTTCAGCGCAGTATCAGTTATCCATCCTCGTCATCGAAGGCGTGGGACCTCTCGGGTTTTCTTTCATGTACAAGATTCTACTTGAAACACTTTGAAAAACCTTATTTTCGGGTAGAATTGATGAATGAATTTGGCCAGAATGATTATTTTTCACTTCGCTCCTTTATTGCTCTATTAAACTCAATAAAGCCGAGTGGAGTATCATTCGACGATTTCACAAGAAATGGCATCAATATA
>JAECRW010000281.1 GCA_016294985.1 Candidatus Sifarchaeum marinoarchaea
GCTAAATATAACCTTTTTGAAACACAAATCAACTTTTCTACATGACTCTTCCATTAACAACATATTTTGAATCATATCAAAGCCTAAATGCAACCTCTGAAAAACGAAGAGCCAGAAGAGAGTTAGAAGAAAAGCCAAGCTTATGGATTGCGTGCGCCCCTATTGTTGGAAAAAGTAGTCTGCTTTATTGTAAGCATGTTTATGTCCTGATGGACACTGATGTACATTTCCTCTTAATACGCAAGTTTCAAGCGACCGCCTACTCATAGCAATACCAGAGTCAAACGAGACCCCACAGGTCTTGCATTTCAATTGCAATTTTAAAGTTTTCGAAGATTCAGAACTGTTTACAAAGCTTTTAGACGTGGCGGATAATAGTTCGATTTCTTTCTTTACATTAGGGTCAAACGTCGCTTTAGTCCAATTGTATGCTCTACTTATGCTTTTGAGCGTATCATCATCGAATTCGATTTTTCTCAAATCCGCTCCTTCAAGATCAGCCTTCGTAAAATCAGTATTACGGACTTTTGCTTGACGAAGATCCGCGCTGTTTAACATTGTTTCATTGAAAAAAGCATTTTTCAGATTAGAGCGTCTAAAATCTGCGCCTTCCAATTTCGCTCCCATAAACGCCGTTCCCTGCAAATCTGCGTCTGTACAAATTGCGCTTCGTAGATATGCACCCATAAAAGCGGCATCTCGTAGTTTGACTTTCCTCATATCAGTTCCATTGAAGTACGCGCCCATGCACGAAGCGTGTGTCATATTTGCCTCAAATAAGCATACTCCTGAAAAATCGGCGCCCATCAAAGCAGCATCCATGAAGTTTGATTTTGTTAAGTCGGAACGCACGAAGCTCGATCCCATCATAGTGGCACCTTCAAAAACTTTATTTTGAAGTTTTAATTCCAGGGTAATGGTTAACTTGGCTCGCCTTCAGATACCGATTTGGAGGACAGAGCCAAAATTTTCCCAGAAATTTGGGAAAAGGAGAAAAAAACAGTATGAAAAAAAGATTCAAAACTTTGTTGATTTTGTTGTCCATCCTTATGATTACCTCAGCTACATACTCCGCCGAAAAGGGAACTCTCAAAGTCATAGTCATTGACAACGAAGGTAATGCTCTACCCGGTGTTTCCTTAACTCTCTCAAGCCCTGTCATGATGGGATCAAAAAGTTTAATCTCAGGCGTGGATGGAGAAGTTTTGTTTGTTAATCTGACTCCTGGAACTTATGAACTTAAATCAAGCATTCCAGGATTCCAAGAAAAAACTTCAAAAGAAATTTTTATCTCTCTAGATAGGCAGACCCTTCTTCAAATCACGTTGAGCCTAG
>JAECRW010000107.1 GCA_016294985.1 Candidatus Sifarchaeum marinoarchaea
TATCATTTTATAAACGGCAAAAGTCGTGAGTATCAAAAACGCGCGCTATGACGGACTCATGAAGACGATTGTTATTGCTTAGTTTTTCTGTCCCAAGTTCTTCGCTTGTTGGAATTATAAATTTCTCATCGGGTTTTTCCGTTGACTCGGATAATTCCACAAAAAAATTCTTCTAATCGTTCCTTTATTGCTTTTGATAATTTTTATGGTATTAGGAGGTATCGGCGAAATGCAGAACCACCCACTCGTGTTTTTTAGGAAATTCTACCTGAAACACTATGGAAAACCTATTTTCAGGTAGTATCAAATTTATCTTAGCCTTCTTTTTTCTTTTCTTTTTTTCGACGCTCGTTACTATGAGCTATCACTAGGACTCTATAATACTATTTTAGTGCCCTACATTTATTCTGCAAAATGCAATGTAAATAATAGAAATAGATGTGCTAACACTACTTCCGATAATTAATTATAAATGAAAATAATAGTGTTCTGGGGAGAACAATGAGCAAAGATTTCAAGAAATGGTTTGATGATTACTCTGCCATATACGATTCCTTCGACGAGCACTTAGAACATAAGGATAAGAACAGCGAAATACTTTTCAATCACCTCCAGAACTTAGGTCAAAATCCTGTGATTTGCGATGTGGGAACTGGGACTGGCAATAGTATAATCTCTTTGCAGAAGTTATTGAATAAGAATATGATAAGGGGAGAATACGTTGGTATAGACATTTCTAGCAAAATGCTAAAACACCTAAGAGTAAAAAACAAAGAAATCCACACTATTTGTGCAGATATGAAGTATTTACCTTTCATTTCAGACTGTATAGATTGTCAAACTTTCTATTTTTCTATTCATTTGGCTAGAAATGAAGATTTCGATGTAACTCTTAGAGAAACGAGCCGAGTTCTCCGTAATGGCGTTGGAAAATTAGTTATTGTCACAATCAAGCCAAATTCTCCCTTTAATAAATTACGTGATCACCTTAAAGGAAAAAAGAGATCTTTATTAAGCGAGCAATTCCTCATAGAAAAATTAAAATCACTTGACCTTCAAATAGACTTCACCACTATTGTTACAAATGCTTTGTTCTTCGAAACTATTAATGATGTCATTACTTTTTTTGAGGAGAGGGGAATATCAACTAAGAATAGAGACGAAGTAGTGAAGATATTGAAACAATATGCTAGCTTTACTGAGGAAGGAATCGAAATCGCTATTAAGGATTTAGTATTCGTTGCATCTAAGCAATTATAAACTCACAATTACAAATTAGAACAGTAGGATTTGCCTTAATGATAATTGAGAGCAACAGTCATCTAACTTTTCTTATAGGCAAATATAAACCTATAGTCCATTTAGATAGATCGTTTTTTTGCATGAAATTAGTTATTGCCCCTTTTTCTGCTGTATGTTCTTCAAGCCATTGAACATTGCTGTCATATTCATACATGTTTTCTTCCATCCATGATTCTGACTCTGTGTGAAATACATTCCAACCTTGTCTGGAAATAAAATCAATCAATAGCATTTCTGTAACAGCAAATAAACCACCATTGAACTCCTTAATTTTGATTTTATCATCACCTTCAAGATCATCATCCAATGGCATCCACACTTCGTATCCATATATGGGATTATTTTCAGAAGGAATAGGATTGTTAAATCCAAAGAAATTATTCTTCATATCTTTGTTTAAAAGATTCTTTTCATTTGCCCATTCAATTATTTCTTTGAAAGCATTTATCTCTGGATTTTCGCCTACATACTGAAAAGAGGCTACTTTCATTGGTTTAAGTTCAACAACTTTGATTTCCAATTCAATTCACCTTAATTATACTTACCAATTCCATCTTATTTCTTACATCTAAACTATCAATAATCCAAAGTCACGAACAAGAACACTGATAATCTACTTTGCTCAATACTTTGATCTCCCGCCAGAAATACTATAAGCTTGACGTGTTATGAAGTTAGCGGCATCTGAAACTAAGAATTTGACTAAATCGGCTACTTCCTCGGGTTTTCCAAGTCTACCTACCGGGATTTTTTCTGTTAAGAATTTAATTTGCTCTTCTCCTAAACCTAAAGTCAGCTCTGTTGCGATCAGGGCAGGACAAATACAATTGACATTTATTCCGTTTTTAACCACCTCTTCTGCCAAAGCTTTTGTAAAGCCTATAATTCCCGATTTGGCAGCGCAATAAGCAGTCATGTTAGCATTACCTTCCTTACCAGCAATGCTGGCTATGTTAACAATTTTTCCATATTCGTTCTCTAACATATGAGGAATAACTGCCTGAGAACAGAGGAATGTTCCTTTCAAATCGACATTTATGACTCGGTCCCAATCGTCCTCGCTTAAATTTTGAACTGGTACCATCGGACCAGAGATTCCTGCATTATTTACAAGAATATCAATTTTTCCATACTTTTCTAATGTGAGTCTTACCATATGCTCGACGGCGTTCTTATTAGAAACATCAGCGAGAATTACAGTAGCTTCTCCACCTTTGGATTCTATCTCCTTAGCAACTTCTTTTGCGTTTTCCTCTGCAATATCGTTAATTACTAATTTCGCTCCATCTCTAGCTAAGGATTGGGCTATAGCACGACCAATTCCCTGACCAGCGCCTGTAACTATGGCGACTTTATCAGAAAGATCAACTTTCAGCATTGAACTCACCTCTTTACCAGTTTGTACTTACTATAATATATATCTACTCTAAGCTGCTATACTGTTGCACAAATATCCCAACTACAATAAGGATAAGCCCAATCACAGTTGAGAACAGTATTTGTTCACCCACAAAAAAGTAGATAAAAACAAGTTATAAAAAGGGTGATAAATAAATCAGATTACTTACACGTGCAGTTGTTTTTGAAAATTTTAAGGCTTTAAGCCAAATTACAAAAGTGATTCCCATTTCAAAGATACCAACATAAGTTGCTCCTAAAAGTCCAATTAGAGAAACCATTACTGTTGAAAAGATAAGGGTTGCAATCAAAATAAAAATAAAACCAAATGTGAAGTTTAGGAATAATTTTGTTACTTCATCTCTTTTGTCCTTAGTATTGTAAATCCAAAACAATGCCCAGATTCCTGAAGAACCAACAGCTAAAGACACAGCAAGAGGATCAGAAAACTTTAATGAGGTTAAATCACCTCTCGTGCCAATTACAACTACTCCGATGAAACTGATAATGAGTGCAAGAACACTAGTGAATTTTATTTTCTGCTTAAGCAACGGAACAGATAATAAAGCGATAGCTATTCCCCAAGTGTAATTCAAAGCCTGCGCCTCTTGAGCAGGAAGTAGCGAATACGCTTTCAGTAGTATAACGTAGTACAGAAAAGGGTTCAGAAAACCAAGTAGTGCAGAATTCAAATAATCGGTTCTTGAATATGTTTTCAATAGAATTAGTTGTTTTTGAATTAGTAAAACAGCGAAAAAAACGGCATTTGAAACAATTGAAGCATAAAATAATAGTTGGAGAAAATCCAAATACCTTAATGTAATTTTAAAAGCTGATGCTACAGTTGACCATAACAATACGGCTGTGAGCGCATATGTATATGCCTGTTTTTGGTTTTTCATAAGAAGGAATTAATTTTAAGTTTAATATTGATTTGCGAAAGTTGCCAAACCAAAAATATGGAAAAGGGCTATGTTTCAACTTATGTTAGTGACTGTGCCTCGTTCCTCCCCAGCTTAAAAGTCTTAGCCCTACAGAATCTTTTTTGCTTCTTCGGCATATTTCTTTAGTTTTGAGAGTGAGATGCCAGTTTCCTGTGAAAGTTTCTCAAGGTCTGCATCAGCATATCCAACTAAATCTTCGATAGATGTACAACCTGCCTCTACCAATTTGTCCGCTGTCTTTTGGCCAACGCCAGGAAGGTCAGTGAGTTCTAATTCGAGGTCTAATTCGAGGTCTTCTGGAGTTATCTCTAGTTCTTCTTCTACTAGTACCTTTTTAGGCTTCTTCTTTGGCTTTTCCTCTACGCCAATTTTGTCTAACTCTGCTTCCAAGTCAGTCTCCAATGAAGGTTCAACTAATTCTAGCTCTGATTCTAGTAATTCTTCTTCGGGAATCTCTTCTTCCATGCCTTTCCACTCTGCGCTGAATATTACAACAACACCAGTTGGTATGAGTTTAAAATTCACTAATAGCGTTGCTTCTTCATCAAATTCAAGTTCAGCAACATATCCCCTTCGCTTTCGAATACCAGTTGGGTAAGAAATTTCGAAGTATACAGAAGAAATCTGTCCTTCTTGGATGGTTCGCTTGATCTTACGCTTGGAAATACCATATTCAGCGAATTCTTGAAAAATTCGCTTGCCTGGAAACTTGATCTGTCCTGTTTTGACTAAGCTTCTGATTAGTTCGTCTTGCTGTCTTGAAAGTCTGGACTCATATAAACTCAATCGCCTGTTGCCTCCTAAAAACAAAAGGATTTTTCGTAACTTAAATACAGCGGAGCACCAACGGATTTAATCGTTGGATGAATGCGAATACACTAAAAATAATCTGGGTTTATAATTCTTGCGCAAGAAGAACTTCCCAATTGTTAGGGTGCAGTTCGTATATTTTTTAAATCAGTTTTAGTGTTGACAAGACTTGCTCTCGCATGATATTAAAGACAATAATCGGGCATTAATAGCTCCTTCGTTGCTTTAAACAACATAATGACGATCTAAATCGTTTTAATAAAGAATTTATGTCAACTAACAAATTAATTATGATTTAAAAGAATTTCAATCGTCCTTAATGCATATACACCGAAAATTGCCCTATTCAAAGTGATTAAAAGTCGTGCAAAATTGAAAAATAACCGAAAAAAGTTCATCTTTTTCAACATTTCCCACGATCCTTGTAACACCTGGAAATATTAACGTGGGACATGCTAGTATGCTATATTCCTCGGCGAGATGGGGTTCTATTGTTACATCAATTTCTCGAATCTCTAAATTTAGTTTTGTTTCTTCAACTATCTCTCTGAGATGGCGCTCTACAACGTGGCAAAATAGACAATAAGGAGATGTAAAATAGAGAATTTCATGCTGTTTTATTATATTCATGTACCCCTCAGACCGCCTGAAAGTTCGTTGTGCTATCCACTCGTTCATATTATTTATTTTATTCGATTTCATTACATCATATTACGAAGTCAAAATTGCAGCTAAAAGAATTGTAAATTCCTAAAAAGAAGAGTCCTTTGGAAAAAATCAGTCTACATTTTCCCTCAGGATTTAGCAGAACAACATATAAAGCAAATAAGAAGATATCTCACTAAAAAATGGCAATAACCCTTCAAATATAGATATCATTTAAAAGGAAGTTGATAACCTATCAAAAAACTCTGATAACAGAGTTTATATAGTAGAAATATTATTTACTCTTATAAACAGTACCGAAACACTCATGGAGTTAATCTATAGATTATAAATCGTAATGAGGTCTTAAAATGAGCGAAGAAGTGACTATTGCAAAGATGGTAACACTTGAACCTGATCAGCCGATTGAAATTCCCAAATTGTTTCTTGAAGCGCTCCAAACAAGAGATAGTAAGAGTGCCGTAATGATTTTAGCTCCCTCTACCCGTATTATAAGAATTATTCCAACAACAGGGAATGAAGTAGTAAAGATAGCCATAGAAATCGGTGAGTTAA
>JAECRW010000108.1 GCA_016294985.1 Candidatus Sifarchaeum marinoarchaea
GATGATTAACTATGAATGAAAGTAATTTTGAAAGTTATTCGACCACAAAGTACGTCGTTCGTGCAAAAATTGAAGTTGACGGGGTCGTTGAGAAATCAGATGTAGTGGGCGCTATCTTTGGCCAAACAGAAGGATTACTTGGCGAGGAATTAGATATTCGTGAACTTCAAAAGACAGGTCGAATTGGTAGAATTCAAGTAAGTATTGATTCAAAAGGTGGGAAAAGCGTCGGTTTCATAACCATTCCTTCTAGTTTAGATAAGATTGAAACCGCTATCCTCACGGCTGCCCTTGAGACAGTTGATCGTGTAGGACCGTGTTTAGCCCGTGTCAGCATGGCAAGGATTGAGGATGTACGCGATGAGAAGCGAAAATCTATCATTGATCGAGCAACGCAGATCCTCAGAGCTTGGGAAGATGATGTTATCCCCGAAAGCCAGAGAATAAGTGAAGAAGTTATTAAAGCGGCACGCATAGGTGTCATTATTAAATATGGAAAAGATCAACTTCCTTCCGGCCCAGAGATCAACGAATCAGAAACCATTATTATTGTAGAAGGGCGAGCTGATGTATTAAACCTTCTTAAGCATGGTTTTCGAAATGTAATCGCAGTAGAAGGCACATCTATCCCAGAGACTATTGTGAATCTCTCAAAAAAGAAGACTGCTATTGCGTTTGTTGATGGGGATAGAGGTGGTGAACTCGTCCTCAAAGAACTTTTGCAGCTTACAGAAATTGACTATGTTGCTCGCGCACCACCGAATAGAGAAGTTGAAGAACTATCACGAAAGGAGATTATCAAAGAACTCCGAAATAAAATACCCATCGAGCAGTATCTCGAAGGTCATGAAAAACCACGTCTTGAAGTCCGAAGTGTAAAAAAACCTCCAAAAGAAACCTCTAAAAAGAAGAAAAAAACCGTAAAAATACCTGAGCCTCTCATAGACACTGCAGAAAATATCTCAGAAACCTCTGAAGCGGTTCTGTTTAACGAAGAACTTAGCTCTATAGATTCGATGCCTGTCTCAGAACTCACCAATAAACTTCAAGCCATAGACGAGGTACATGCGATAGTGTTTGATGGCGTTATCACACAACGATTATCAGACATTGCTGCCGAGAAAAACATCAAATATCTCATCGGAGCACGACTAGGAAATATTACAAAAAAGCCGCTAGACATTCAACTTCTAACATTCCATGATATTCTTACATAGAAGTTCTTTGTTCCTTTTTATTTTTTCTCATTTTAATCAATTAAAAAGGCGAGTTGCACCCGCCGTCAAAAGCTTCCTAAGTTTTAGAGGCTTTTTCATTCTATTTATTCATGAGATTTTTCTTTATGTTAAATACGATACGAGAACGAGTAATCCTAATACTATTAGAACAATAACCCACGTCCAAGGACTACCTCATCCTCCTAGCGAACATGATTCTTCTTCCTTCGATATTATGTCCACCTCGCAGAGTATGATAAAGTTTGTTTCATTCTACTAAAAACTTACGAAACGAGCAAGTTATGCTATCGCAGCTTTGAAAAGAAAAGAATGTATGGGCTGACTGTAACGAAAAGAAAGCAGTGTTATGGGATTATAGCAATCGCTTCAATTTCAACTTTAAGTCCTAGAACAAGACCTACTTGAACTGTGCTTCTTGCTGGAGGATTATTTTGAAAGAATTTACCATACACAATATTCATTTCTTTAAAATCGTTCAAGTCGCTTAAAAAGACTGTTGTTTTGACTACATGCTCTAAGGAACTTCCTGCAGCCTCAAGAACATCTTTCAGATTCTTTAAAGCCTGTTCTGTCTGTTCAGCGGTTGTATTGCCTACAACCTCTCCAGTTAAAGGATCGAATGCAACTTGTCCCGATGCGAACACGAAATTACCCGCTTTTATACCAGGACTATAGGGAGCAATTGGTTTAGGAATCTTATCTGAAACTACTACTTCTTTCTTCATGTCATATCGCCTCATTTTTTAAAGTTCATGAACTTTAAAAAAGGAAATAATGCTTAAACTTAATTCTAATGTTCATTCTTATAAACAAATTACACTGGTGATGGTTTTGTCTGATTTATCAATTAAAGAAATCGGCATTAAGCTTATAAAAGCGGGTAAATTGGTTGCTAGACCAATATGTGTGTACGGTTCGGACATACCTCCCGACAACGCAACGCCTGTGGCTTCAATCAGTCGGTGTATCGCTAGAGCTATCTTAACTACGGCAATTCGTGAAGACGCGACCCCTCTTTACATGGGACACGAAACGCTTGAAGGATGTTGTCCGGGAGGACAAGCATGGTTCGGGTTTAAGGATTTTCCTCCTTATATAAAATATTTCGTATCTATAGGTTCCAAAGATTTCAGAAACGGTGCTGCAGAATATTTGAAAGCTACACCTGAGATTGTCGAAGAAAACGTCAAATCAATAGGCGAAATAACGCCTCCTGGAAAATTTATCGTATTTCAAGCCTGCGAAGACCTTTCAGGTGAAGATCCCGGTGTTAGATCCATAGTTTGTTTCGGAATAGGCGAACAGATAAGAAATTTATGTACTCTCATCCATTTCAGAAGTTTAAATCCTTTTTACTCAGTTCTAACACCCTGGGGACCATCATGCGCAACCTTCATTACATATCCTGCAGGTATGGCTAAAAATGCGCCTTTTGACTCAGTATTCACGGGACCTGTCGATCCCACTGGAAATGCATGGTTTCCGGCCAATTACATGGCTCTCGGTATACCAATCAGCGTGGCCAGACGTATGAGCGAAGATCTTGAAGATTCTTTTATAATAAAACGCCCAAAAATCGCATATCCCGATCATAGAATCGAACTTAAACCCGCATATGAAAAATAGGAAAAACTGAACGAATATAGTCGTCAGAAAGTAAAGGTTTTTAAAAAACCGCATTAGATAGCTAGATATGATTGTGGAAATCCTCATCGCTATTCTTATAGGGATATCCTTAGCTGCACCGGTGGGTCCTACTACGATCGAAGTGGTCAAAAGAGGCATAAATGGCTTTCCTCATGGGTTTTTGACAGGCTTGGGAGCAGCAGCCGCTGATTCTACATATTTGCTCCTCGTGTTCTTCGGATTATCTATTCTTTTTATGATTCCTGTAATTAAAATAATAATATGGCTGTTAGGATTTATTGTTTTAGTGTTTTTGGGTATTTCAGGGATTAAGGATTACTTTCGGTTTGAAACTACAACTGAACAGTTGAATAGGGATAATGATTCTGAAACAAAATCAACCCGCTGGTCGTTTCCGGCAGGTTATTTAATCACCGTTTCTAACCCGCTTACGATTGTTTTCTGGATTGGTATATTTGGAGTCTACATTTCCTCAGTAATCGGTGGGGAAACTCAATTTAGTGTTCTCGCACTCTTCTATAGTTTTTTCGTAGTTGTAGGTGTTATTCTTTGGTTTTTCGTCCTTTCTCTCATATTAGGACGCGGGGGAAGACGACTTGGAGATAAATTTTTAAAATACGTATCCCCTGTTTGCGGAATAATTCTCATCGCATTTGGATTTTGGTTTGGGTACCAAGTAATCACAAGTCTGTTAATAACTCAAGTGCCAACATCAATTTGAGTATTAATCGATTATCATTATGTTAGTGGTTTATCTCGCGTTTAGTCATGTAGATAATTTAGATCTAATGAACTGAAGTGCTGTTTTCAGATCAAACACAACTGTTATATGCAGAAGAGGTATAATGCGATCGGAACTTTATGAAATGTTCATTTTATTATTACCAACAGTTTATTAGAACATTTAAAAGAATTAAAAGTCAAGAACACCTAAATAAATGAACGAGGCTTGTTAAGGTGGTAGCGATGAAAAAAAGGAAGATTCTCGTGACATGTGCTCTCCCATACGCCAATTCTGAGTTGCATATAGCTCATGCACGGAGTACATATATCCCTGGAGACATCTATGTACGTTATTGCAGATTAAAGGGCCATGAAGTAGTGTTTGTAAGTGGTACAGACGAGCATGGTACACCTATCAGTATACGAGCTGAGGAAGAGGGCGTTACGCCGATTGAGGTTGCTACAAAATATTATGAACAAGATGCCAATGATTTCAAGCGCCTTGGTATTTCTTTTGATAATTTTTCCAGAACGAGCAGAAAACTGCATTATGAAAACACTCAAGACGTCTTTTTAAAACTATATGAAGCTGGACACATCTATGAGAAGGATCTTTGGATGCCCTATTGTCCTAACGATAAGAGATTCTTACCAGACAGATATGTAGAAGGAAAATGCCCTTATTGTGGATTTGATCAAGCACGAGGAGATGAATGTGACAATTGCGGTCGAGCCCTACATGAGGGTGAACTGCTGTACCCACACTGCAAACTTTGTGGTTCACCTACGCTAAATGAAGTAAGCAAGCATTGGTATCTCAAACTGTCAAATTTCGCAGAAAAATTAAGAAAATGGCTAGAAGAGGAAGATGTGCTCCCAGTATATGGTAAGGAATATTTAATTGGGCAATATCTTGAACCTGGCTTGGAAGACATCTGTATAACTCGTGATTTAGACTGGGGCGTTCCTGTTCCCCTTGACAATGCAGAAGGAAAGGTCATTTATGTCTGGTTTGACGCTTTTCTTGGTTATAAGACCTCTACCATGGAGTGGGCTATTGAGATCGCGAAGGATGAATCGAAATGGAAAGAATTTTGGTTGAAGGATCCGGCAGAGGAAAAAGGTACTGAATTAATTCACTTCATTGGAAAAGGAATAGTATATCATCATGCGCTTTTTTGGCCTACTGAACTTATGGGATCTGGCCATCGTTTACCTGGTAAAATTCCGACATATGGTTACGGAAATCTAGAAGGTCGAAAGATGAGTAAAGGCCGGGGTTGGTATGTTGGCCTTAGTGAATTTCTCGATAACTTTGATCCGGATACTTTACGGTACTATTGGGTTAGTTATTCAAATCTCCTTGAAGATGCAAATTTCAAATGGAGAGAATATCAAACTAAGGTAAATAATGAACTTGTTTCAGACTTGGGCAATTTCATTCATCGCACGCTCACCTTCACTAATAAATTCTTTGATGGTGTGGTTCAAGAAACAAGTGCGCCTGATGAAGCTGATAAGTTGCTTCTTGCGCATCTTGCTGAACTCCAAAAAAAGATTGAAGGCAGCATTGAATCGTTTGAACTTCGTACTGGTTTGACAAGCATCATGGGCTTTATGCATAAGTGCAACAAATATTTCAATGACAAAGCACCTTGGAAGGCAATAAAAGAAGCACCAGAGAAAGCTAAGACAACACTTGGAGTTTGCGCAATGGTTGTGAAAGCACTTGCCATATTTTTGGAACCATATCTTCCTTTTTCGGCTGAAAGACTGTGGAAACTACTTAATTTTTCAGATTCTGTACATGAACAGAATTGGGACGCCGCGCTTGAAAGTTTTCCTGCTGGGCATAAGATCGTCGAAGACACTGAGCCTCTTTTTGCAAAGATTGAAGACAATACAATAAAAACTCAAGAAGAGAAATTACAAGCCACTCTAGTTGAACCTACTGAACCTACTCCACTCATTACATTTGATCAATTTAAAGAATTAGATATGCGTGTAGGAAAAGTTGTCGTAGCTGAGCATGTTGAAGGCACTGAAAAACTAATTCGCATGGAAG
>JAECRW010000109.1 GCA_016294985.1 Candidatus Sifarchaeum marinoarchaea
TATTCAATCAACAGCGGCAGTTACCATTCAGGAAGATATCCTCATAGGTTTTGGCCTGCTCCTCATTTACCCCGCCTGGCTAATTTTGGGAATTATTGGAATTATCTTAGGTTTAATTTATACAAGAAGATAAGATTAATCAAAAGCAACTTTTTTATATACCGCAATATCGTAGGGATGCCAATTACCGCCTCCTAAGACGTATACGCATTTGACGTTATCGGGAATAGTAATATCGTACCAAGCGACTGAGTGTTGAGTAGCAAAAAGGTACATTTCGATGAGTACGTCTGACTGTATACTTGTTGAGTCAACAACAATGTAAATAGGATGCTCATAGGACGATTCAAGAACTTCTGAAATTGTTATATTTTTGAGATCAAGCACTTTACGTCCTGAAAATCGTTCAATAAGCGTAGGAAAGTTCGTAAATATAACTGAATTAGGTGTGGTATGTTGCTGCAACCATTGTCCAGTTTTTTCAAAGGCTTCAAGTTGGGATTTATACTGTTCGTCTATGATAATATCTTTAGCCACTAAAAGGGAATTTACTGTAATTATTAATAAAACACCTAAAACAACTAGTTGTTGAAATCGCTTGCTTGTAATCTTAAATTGAAAGATGACGATAGTTTTCTGATATACTGCGGCTAATAACTGCTCAAGTTCTGAGAGGCCCCGTCCAGCAAAAAGCAAACAAACAGGGATAAGCACAGTAAGATACCGTGCCACGATAGAGGGCCACACATAAGACGGCCAACTGTAAGAAAGTAAATAAAATGCCAAGAGAAGATGAAAAAAGAAATATCGCCTCTTAAGAGTCGTTATAAATCCAAAAGCAAATAAAAAGAAACCAATTGGTGTTAGACCAATAGAAAGTTGCAACCAAAGTCTATAAAATCCGACAAATAGTCCAATAGCGATCTGTGTTAATGAATGATAAGAGAACAAATAGTCAAGTGGACTGAGCATCATAGTAGGAATCTGTGTGCCGAATTCCCTAAGGAAGAAAAATGCACCATGATAATAACTCTCCCGATTGAATACGCCAAAAGTGAGATAATCACGAATAAGCCAAGGGAGAATTGCAAAAATAGTCACAGAAATGGTGATAACAATTTTCTTAATTAAGTCAACTTGTCTTTGTTCTATAAATAGAAGACCGAAATAAAAAACTTGGAATATTAATAGGTAAAGTCCTTCTGGTCTCACTAGATAGAATATTCCAGATAGCAAGCCCATTAAAAGAAAATTAATATAGTTCCTCTCATTTTTAGCCTTAATTGTAAAAAAGATCGCAAGTAGGAAAATAAAGGTGGATAACCCCTCTCTATACACGCCTCCTAAATAAAAATCTGTACCAGTAAGGAAGAAAGGATTTATAGCAAGAATTATCGCTGAGAATAACGCTGTTTTTTCATTCTTAAAAGTCAGTTTCACCAACTCATATAAAATGAATATTGTGAGACTTCCAAAAACTATTGACACAAGTTTTGCAGAAAGATGATTGACACCGAACAGCACGAAAAAGAGGGCAATAATTAGAGGATAAAGGGGGGCTCTTATAGCAGGAACGTCTCCATAACCGACGGAATAGCCTTTCCCTTCAAGTAGGTGTCTTGCAGACCAGACATAATAAGTTCCATCAGGGTTGATTGCTAAAGTGAATTGCAAGAAAAAAATACGTAATAATAATGAACAAAAACAGATAATAAGTGCTAGTAGGTCGTAAAGCGAAAGCTTTATTGGAAATCTCGATAGAATTTGCTGAAAGGAAGTCTTAGAACTCTCCATTGAAAATGCATCCTCTTAAGATGATCTTTTAGAGTTTGCTCACTGCTTCAAAACCTGTCTTAAATGCTTGCACATTCAGGTCTATAAACCGTTCAGGTACGGTATTCTTGATCTCTTCGATAACTATCTCCGAATCTATAGGAATAGATCCTTTTGCCATAGCTGCTCCTAATAGTACAATATTTGCCACTATAGGTGCACCAAGTTCTTTTGCAATTTTAGTAGCGTCAATAGAGTAGACATTTTGACAAAATTGTTTCATTTCTTGAATTAAGAGATCAAGGGAAGGATAATCCTTTTTAAGAATTGATAAGGAAAGCGGGCGAATTTCATAGGTGTTAAAGACCACTACGCCAGTATATCGTACACTCTCTATATTTCGAATCGTTTCAATCGGTTCCATTCCAACAAGAAGGTCACCTGTGCCTTCGGGAAATGTGGGACCATAAATATGGGTACCCATTCGTAAATGCGTTGAAACACTTCCTCCTCGTTGAGACATTCCATGAAGTTCACTTTGAACTACCTGTAATCCTGTAGATAATGCAGAACTTCCCAAAATATGTGCAATTGTTAAAACTCCTGTTCCGCCTACGCCAGCGATAAGAACATTGAATTCTTCAGTCATTGTTTTGCCTCCTCTTTGTAGATCGCACCACATGGACAAACGTTAATACACACCCCACATCCATCACAAAGGACTTCTTCAATCATCATCTGGTTTGTGATTGTATCCCACACAAAAGCCACACAGCTAAACTCATCAATGCACGTTCTACAACCTTCGCATTTCTCAGGATCAACTCTTGAGTGTGTTATTTTAATGCCTTTTTTTCTCTTCATTCGATCTAAGAATAATGCGCAAACATGTCGTGCGATAACTACAGTTGGACCATCTTGTTTTATCGCATCTTCGAAGATTTGGATTGTTTCTTCAAGTTTGTAGGGATCGGTTTTATAGATGTCTTTTACACCGCAACCTCTTACAAGTTCATCTATTTTAATTGCAGTTCCACGCATATCTCCAAGTTTACTTCCTGGACTGGGTTGATGACCTGTCATTGCTGTCGTTAGGTTATCTAGAACCACCAATGTGAAATTTACGTTATTTTGCACTGCATTAATCAACGCTGGTATCCCTGCATGAAAGAATGTTGAATCTCCGATAACTGCAATTACGGGATT
Source organism: Candidatus Sifarchaeum marinoarchaea (assembly GCA_016294985.1). GTDB lineage: Archaea > Asgardarchaeota > Sifarchaeia > Borrarchaeales > Borrarchaeaceae > Borrarchaeum > Borrarchaeum marinoarchaea. The sequence goes on from JAECRW010000109.1 coordinate 2,980, forward strand.
ATCTACAATCTGTGCTGTTCCACAAGCTATGCCAACCGAAGCGCCCATACAGACCAGCCAATCACCGAGGTGGAATGGTGGAGCTATGCCTAGAGCGTAACAACCAATATCATTTCCGACATATACTTCTTGACCTTTAGTTGCTTGTTTTATAGCATAGAAAGACGCTCGATGAGGACATCCTGCACACAACTGCGGTGGACGGGATACAAGCAACTCTTTAGCGGTCTCAAATTTCTCATTTGTCATAGTATAGTCAATCGGAAGTGGTTTTCCTGTGACCTTAGAGAGTGCTAGAGCAACGTGCTTTGTAGATAATTCAAATGCTAGAGGCAATAATTCTTGCTCCTTTCCATAGACTGGCGTATTCAACGCGTTAACCTGGGCTATTGCACGAATCTGAGTTTCCAGCCAAGGATCAAGTTCTTCCACTACGAGAACTTTTTCAACGCTCTCAATAAAATTTGAAATCATCTTTTTTGGGAGCGGGTAGGACATTCCAAGTTTAAGGATAGATGCTTCAATGTCCAACCATCTTAAGGCGTCAAGAGTATAAGCATAAGAAATACCTGAAGTTATAATACCTAATTCTGTGTCACTCATTGACGTTTTATTAAATTTCGAGTTCTCAGAAAGTTCTTTTGCTAATTTTAAGTTCTCTAGCAACCTTAGATGTGCAGGACGTGCATTAGAAGGAACCATTACTCTCGAAATACGACGTTCAAAATAAGGAGTTTTCCGTTCTTGAATAGGACCAAGAACAACATTCCCATAAGTGTGAGCAATACGAGTTGTGGTTCTTAGAAGAACTGGTTCCCTAGTTTTTTCAGAAATTTCAAATGCACTTCTGGTCATCTCAACAGCATCTTGCGATGAAGAAGGTTCTAGCATAGGCAATCCCGCATGAACTGCATAGTGTCTGTTGTCCTGTTCATTTTGAGAACTCCAGCATGAAGGATCATCCGCAGAAACAACTACCAGTCCGCCATCTATACCTGTATATGCCAAAGAGAAAAGTGGATCTGCCGCTACATTGGCACCTACATGTTTCATTGAGCAAATTGCACGAACTCCAGCAAATGAAGCACCTGCTGCTGCTTCTAAAGCGACAGCTTCATTCGTTGAATACTCAAAATAGCCAGTCCATCCAAAACGGCTGGAAAGGGCAGCAAAGGTATCACCTATTTCTGAGGCAGGGGTACCAGGATATGTAGATGCGAATGAAACTCCAGCCTCTATAGCTCCACGCACGATAGCCACATTGCCCATCAAGAGAGTTTTTTTCCCTACATCATCTTCTAGTATTTGCTTCAAGACAAAACCACCAACAATACATTTATTGATAAAAGGAAGGCAAGTCTTTAATGATCTCTATCGATACATAAAACATGAACTTGTGAACTACCATCCAACAAGTTGGGTGGCTTCTGCCCTCACGGATTGTTGAGCGTCCCCTACGAGGGATAGCAAGAACCCGCTCATCGACAGTTCGGGGTGATCCACGGCACCCCCCGTTCCTTCAAGGAACACTTTGGTTTTTGCCTTACGGTTTTTACGACCTTTCTGCTTCTTCAACCCCGTAAGACACTTCACAGCGTCTATCAAGATGTTAAACGCTGCATTTACGTCTCTATCGGCGGTAAATCCACAACTCAGGCACTTGAACACCCTGTCTTTAACCTCTACCTTTCGCGAACCGCACATCGAACACCGATGGGTGGTCCACCACTCATTTATAACGAAGGGTACTCCATCACGCATCAGCACCGCCATCGCGATACTCTCAGCACAGTCCTTGAACGCCCATCGGTTGACACGTTTTCTGTTCCTGCGGTGCCCCGATCCTTTGTAGTGGTAGTTACGCACTTTGTCGGGGTAGCCTATGGCCACTAGTGAACCTGACAGTTGCTCGGCAATATCTATCGCCAGTTTTCTCCTGAAATCCTTTGCGTAATTTACCCGCTTGTGGTAAAGTTTCTTCACTACCGCGTATTTCCCTAACCGTTTTAATTTAGCGATCCTATTGTTCAGTTGGCGCATATGTATGAAAAACTTCTTGTAGTCCTCTTTCTTAAAGAGAATGACACTGCCTTCGCCCGATAGCCCGCACTTTATGGCGGTCGCCAGCCGCTTCAAGCCGAGGTCAACGCCTGTCAACGACTTCAACACAGGCAAAACTTCTTTTTCTATGACGATGTACACTTCGTAGCGTTTCAACCTGTAATTTTTAACTAGTTGAAAAGACTTTACACGCCATTCTTTGTCATGGAGATGCTTCGCGGCATATGGATATATACACAGTGGTAGATGTAATTTCGCGCCTTTTTTGAGGGTAGAAATTCTCGCCCAGAGAGGAAACTCCTTTGCGGTGCGGGAAAGGGCTATGTCGCCTACACGGTAGTCGAACATGACGGGTACTTTCCCCCTGATAGTCGGTGGTGAGGGTTCCCTCTTCTTCCAGCGGTAAAGTTTGTGCTGGAGTTTCCGCAACCGTTTCCTATCCTTAGCGGTGCTCTTCTTGGTGAGGTGTTTTTTACAGGTGGTGATGGACTTTTCCAGACGCTTAATGTCCCGCTGCCACTCACGGTGTAGTTCCCGATATGAT
>JAECRW010000014.1 GCA_016294985.1 Candidatus Sifarchaeum marinoarchaea
GAGGCTTCCTGCTTCTACGACAGACTCGATCCCCTTGACGGGTTACGGAGGTCTTATCTCCACAGGCTTAAAATCCCTACGCTCCGTAGGTACTCATAGAACCTATCAGCAGCAAACTATATAAACCCAACGCAATTCATCACCACGCTAAAGCATTGGTGCTTTTTCTTGCTTAGTTGTTTGTAATAAAACAACCAAGAAAACTTTTAATTCTGTTAACAAGTTCAATTTGCAGAAACAAATAAGAATTCTTGTTATTAACCGCCATCCCATTAGTCTTGAAAGTCTGTACCACATGAGGGAAACTAGTGAATATTCTTCAAACTATCCATACATATTGGCCTCAAGTTGGTGGGGCACAGATCTATGTGCATAATTTGTCAAAAATCTTGATTGAAAAAGGACATTCTGTAACAGTCTTTACACACAGACTCCCCGGAACTCCAAAAAAAGAAGTAATTGAAGGAGTTAAAGTAAGACGATTTAATGTCATACCCTGGACGCCATATGGTATTCCACATCATCGTGTGCAGCCTTACTATCCCCTTGCATTTCTTCGTCATACAAACGAGTTTGATCTGATCAATTTTCAGATGCAATACATTTTCCAAACAGATTCCGCATTACCATTAAAAAAACTGAAACTACTACAAAAACCAGTTATTTTCTCCCCTATTGGCTTCTCTCATCTTCATAAGACAGGTTGGTGGGTAAACAGGCTTTATTACAGATTTTGGATTCCTTTGATGTTAAACGTATCAGATAAAATTATTGCATGGACGCAATATGAGCAAATTACAATATTGAAACTTTATGACATAGAGAAGGAAAAGGTCCCACATATTCCTCCAGGCATAGATTTTGGAAAATATGAACAATTGCCCTCACCTGAACTTTTCAAAGATAGATTCAATATTAACAATGAAAATATGGTGCTTTTCGTTGGGAATTTTTTTGGAAATAAAGCACCTGATTACCTCATAAAAGCTATTCCCAGTGTATTAAGTGAGAATCCCGATACAATCTTTGTGTTCGTTGGCTGGGAAGGGAAGAAAGGATATATGAAATTCTGTAGTGACATAGCAAAAAAACTGCAAGTAAATGAACATGTGCTATTCACTGGCCCTATAAAATTCACTGAAAGAGAGCTTCTTCTAAGCGCTTACAGAGGTGCTGATGTTCTTAGTATGCCCTCAAGATGGGAAAATTTTGGGCTGGTTCTTCTCGAAGGGCTTGCTTGCGAAACCCCATTTGTTGCCGCCTATACAGGAGGCACCTTCGAGTTAGAGCAAAAGAAATGCGGGTATGGATATAAGTTTTCGAACATCTCAACACTTTCAAAAAAATTAAATCATCTCCTATCAGATAAGAAATTAGCTAAAACAATGGGCAATCACGGAAGGAACGTGGTGCGAACGGAGTATGATATTAGAACGGTGGCAGAAAGAACTGAAGTTCTATACAACCAAGTTCTGTCAGAATACTATAAATAATCACTTTAAGCTTCATTATTTAATTTTTCAACGTGAATTGTGAGTTTTTTTCTCTGAAACACTTATAAACTATCAGTTTGTTGAAAATGACATCGTTAAGAACTCAAATCATTGTTTTTTCAAAGCTTCCTCCAAAATACTTATGTAAACTACTTTCAATACTACTGTATTCCTCATCAAACAGTTCTTCATACTCTTCTGTATTAAGTATTGACACATCATCACCGAACGATGAAGAACCAAAAATATAGATTGTTGGTTGACCTTCAACTGTAACAATTGCCAATAAATTATACTTATCTCTTGCAAAATCCCATATTTCAGTATATTGGTTTATTAAATGGGATGGAAATAGAATAAAAAGATTCTTCGGCAGTTCTCTTTTAAGTTCTTCAAAATCCTCAGGATCCTCCATATCTCCTTTAATCAAACGATCACAATAGTATGCAACCTTAAATGTATCATCTCCAAAAATAACATCATTTTCATGAGAATTGTGCCTAACAAACCAGCCAGCGGCTTTGTATCCCATTTTTCGTCCATAAGTAGCGCCATAAGGACTGTCCGTTTCGGTTTTGTAACTTGAATTAAAAAATAAAGGGGCACTAGTTGGATTGATTTCATATTGAAGAAAAGTTAGGTAATTATTCCATAACGATAATGAGATAAAACACACAGCTAGACTAACAGCAATAATATTCATTTGTTTAATTCTGTCCGCCCTTCTGATTCTACTGATAACTGCGAGATATGATTTTTTAATTCCAAAAGCTGCCAAAATTACCAAGGGCGCGAGAAGAATAAAGGTATAAGTAGGTTTTGACTTTATCAAAAAAGTCAAAGGAATAAAATATGCCAGAAACCACGTAAGAGAGAAATATGATTTCCAGTTCCTGAGCCACAATGCGATTGATACGCCATATAATAAAAAGATGTAGAAAAAGCTTGGACTATATCTCAGCCAATTTTTAAACATAAAAAAATTGAAATAAAGTGACGGTAAAGCGCGTTGTGATGTCGAAGCAGCACCTGTACCAGGAGGAACTAAATTTGGTAAATAATACGGTGCAAGTACCCATGGAATAAAAAATGGCAATGTCGCGAAAGCAAGAATTGTCAATGGAACTAATAACTCTGTGATCCCTAAAGACTTGTCATATAATTTTTGAAATAATAAATAAATCAGAGGGAAGGCAAAGAAAATAGCGAAGTGATGTGATAAAAGAGTCATGCTGAAGAAGAAAGCAGCGAATCCGGAATCTTTTAGAGCGTTACTTTGGTAGAATTTTATAGAATAATATGCCGTAAAGAGGCTAAAAAGTAGAAATAACCCTTCGAACTGCACATGCCGAGAAAATGCTATAAAATAGCCAGTTATTGCTGATAAAAGAGCAGCAATATGACCCTCCATTGTTCCAAACAATTCCTTGGCGATTTTATAGAAAATTAATACTGATATTACTCCAGAAAAAAGATAAGGCATTCTTGCTACAAATTCTGTTACTCCAAAAAACACTAGAACCGGTATATGTGCAGTAATTTCCATAGGTGGATGATGATGTTTTAAAATAATACTAAGCGTCCAAAAATTAACTACATCATCTAGAAATGGTGTTCTTCGGTAATAACTCCCGGCTCTCACTATTCCTAACGCTTTAGCTACTACAATAGCTTCATCGCCCGTGAAATCACTGTAATCAATATTATAAAACCTTAAAAAGAAAGCAAGGCTCAAAATTCCGATGAGAATTATCTTATCTTTGTTAATTGTCCGCATTGTTGATTCAACTAGCCATAGAATTTAAGGATCAAATTCTTAAACGGGAAATCAGATTGGCGAATAACATTAAGATCTTCGGAATCAAAGGCTTTTACAAGCTTTAAGCCAAGCAGATAAACTCCTGTGCCGATTAATACGAAAACAAAGAATGTAAGAAGTTCTTTTATAAAGAATAAATTACCTACCAAGAGAATCAAAACCATTAATGCTCCTGAAAGTATGTATTTTGCTAAGTTTTTAAAGGGAATGAAATTACCTCCAACATACTTGCGGATGATGTAAAAGAAAACTCCATTGTTTGCTATCTGGAACACTAAGACCGCAAATACAACTCCAAGCAAACCAAATTGAGTGATCATTACCACTTCAAATGCAATCAATAGTATTGCAGAGATCACATTTATTTTTAAAATGAGGTCATTTTTTTCAAGAACGTTGAGTGCGGTGTGCATAGGCGCGCCCAGCAATCCCACACTGAATGCAATCAGTAATATCTGAAAAGGGAATACCGAAGGGAGCATTGCTTCTGTATATAAAAAGATAATGAATTTCTCCGCTAAAACAATGGCTCCAAGAGCAACTGGTAATGCGTAAAGATATAGAAATTTTGTATGCATCGTACAAGCCTTTTTTAATCCTGCGAAACTTTGTACTTGAATTTCAGCATATGCAGCAACCCCCATCTCGCCGATGAGTTGGTTTGTCTTCTCTAGCATATTTTGCGAAGATGCATATGCCAAATTGTAAAAACCTACCTCTTCCAGTGATCTAAACAGACCGATTAGGTAGTTTTCGGAGCGTTTCCAAATAATAAAATTGACGAGAGGCAAGGCAATCATTATTGCCGCATACCTAATTAGACGTTTTCTAATATTTTCACTTCTTACATGCTTTATAGGTGATTCTGAAGGAAATCTGAACTTTAAAATGGTACGAATAAACTTTATTATAGTAAAGAAGGTTTCGACTAAAATTGTTATCACAATAATTTCAGTGATTCCATAACCAAGAAGAAGGACGAGGATAACAAATGAGGAAGTCGAGAGGTTTTTCAAAGCGACAACTATGTTTAGAAACTTTTGGTCAAAGATACTTACTAAAATAACGCCAGTTAGAGCTGATAAAGAATTAGGAACAATCCAAAGACCAATCAATCTTAAAAATGGTATCAATTCAGGATCGTTTGGAAATAGTCCTATAGAACCTAACGTAGCCGTCAAACTTTCAATCCAAAAATAGACTATTATACTGAAGAGAGAGGTTACAGTTACTTGTATTAAGCCCCCATATTTTATAATGGATTTGGCTAAATTGGTGTCACCCAGCGCTAAGAACTCGGGAATAAACTTGTTTAGCGTGTCTTCGATTCCAAGTTTCCAGATTGGTGCAACAAGGAAAAACAAAGTAAAAACAAAAGCGTAAGTACCATAATTTCTCACACCCAAGCTTCGGACGATGACAACAGAAACAAGTATTGTAACGATCATCGTCAGTACTTTTCCGATTAAATTCCAGTAGATTCCTCTCATTACTTTCTTTGTAGTGCTTTGTGTTTTTGATTCGTCCATTACATGACCTTCCAAACAATTTCCAAATTGTCTATTTGGCATGATTAGTGCAGATTGAGGTTGTTAAAACGTGTGTACTTTTTAAGTTATTTCATTATCGTGCACATCATAAAGCATGAATATTTAGTTCTCTAAGAGAATATGGGAAGTTAACTGATTAAAACGTGCACTATAAGAATATTTCCATTCTTATAAACTGTCTCTAAGAATGAAACGGTCAGTTCACGTAATAAAGGGTGGTTATTTTTAAGATAAGGCTGTATATCTTGACTTATATCATAGTATTGATTTTCCTCTACCTGATTCTCTCCGTATGTGTTCAAGTCAATGAAGAAGTACGTAACTGAATATTTTTGGATGTATTCAATGAGTTGTGCTTCCTGTTGAGTAAAATGTGCAACATAGGTGTCCACAGCAGTTTCTTTCCAAATAAAATATGCATTTTGGTAAATCCACGAGAAACCTCCCAGTTCATGACTTGAAATGGTTGGTCTTTCAGCATACATTCTGACAGAATCTGCATATCTAGGCAAGGCTGAAACAATGCTATCGGAATCTGTGTAAGTTCTTAACCAAAGGCATGTATCATGAAGTTCTGAAGACATATAGAAATTAGGAGGATACAAAGTAGCCTCAAGTATTCCAAAAATCGATATAAACGCGATAAGTGCAGCTGTAACATAGTTTTTGGATAGTTTTAATTCAAATTTCTGCACTTTGTGAAGTATTTTTACGAATCCGATGCCTGAATAAATAGGAGTTATGGCAATGATGAATGGAAGATATCTTGGAGGTCTTAAGGTTACAAGAACACCAAAAATTTGTGTTGCAAAGAGAAGCAATACTATAAGAAAAAGCAGCGATACAATGAGAGGAAAAGGCTCCCAGAACCATTCTCTTCTAGTTTTTAAGGCGTAAATAAAACCGATGATAAATAAAATAAAGCCTATAAAACCAATCATATGGATAACAGTGAAGTGATATAACCAGACGAATTCTTCCAGGCCCACTAGAAATGGGTTCTTTAGGCCGATTAGACCTCCAGTTACTAGGTAAACTAAATAGGTGACTGGTTGAACCAACGATCCTTCGGCTCTACCTCCAGTTAAGCCAACACCTGTTGTCACTAAGAACGTTGGAGTTACCAAAGGACCCGCATCTCGACCAAGAGCTTGAATCAGATAAAGTGCACTTGATAGGACCATTACAACCCCTATTACAAGAAGATCTACTATAGGTCGAAAAGAACGCGTCCTAATTGCTGTCAGAATATTGAAACCAAATATTCCCACAGCGGTTGCAAGTGCAGAAAAGGGATGGAATATGATACTTATTCCTACCGAAATCCCAACGAGAACAAGCCATTTTAAGTTCTTTGAAGGGAGGGTCATGAAATAGAGGACTAACAAGAACAAAAATGCCCCTATTGAGGAATAACTACCGATTGCAAAAATATTCATTGATGCGGGAACGGTTATGGACAGAAACGCCGTTACAAGACCAATCTTCTCGTCTTTAGTAACGTTGATTGATATTTTGTAGTAAAGTTGTGGTGTGAGATAGCCAAGAAATAAAATAATTATTTTAAAAATAAAGATGAAATTCAATCCCGAAATCAAAGAAAGGCTTATGGCTAAAAAAGGAAGACCAGGTGGATGGATTTCTTTTAGATATACAATACTAAGATCTCCGTCAAACGCAAAAGGATCGAGATATGCATGAATAACCGATATAATGTACCTTGAATCATCATAAGGAAGCCATTGATCATTAAAAAAAACTGGTGATGAGAAAACCATTAGACAGTATACAAGAGAGACAAGTATTATGGCATGAGAACCGATTCTAGGTTTTTGAACAACTATGAGAAGAAAGATAAGAGAAAGAATCAAGGCCGTGGTAATCAATATAAGCTGCGTCGTCTCTACAAACCTTTCAGAGTAGTAAGTCATTACAAACAGTGCAAGTACAATAAGTGGGATAAATATTAGCGAAGATATAAATGGTAAGGACTTCTCATTGTCTTGAAAAACAAATTTCCAACTTTTAATTCTTTCAATTGAATCCAAAGAGAGTTATCCTCCATTTAGGAAATATAATACAGATAGAAAGCAAAATTAGGATGTGTTTTGCTTTCAAATATGTTTAGGAGATATCCATCAGTCGTAGAACGGGTAACAATGTAATAACTCGCATTTTGAGAAATTTCTTCCGGCTTAACAACATCGTAGCTAGATTCTAAGTTGAATCTTATTAGAAATAAATCTGATGAGAGAGGTGATGTAAGAGTTGCACCTTCAGGAATATTTTCCTCAATATACAAAGTCACATCACTGATAGTATCATAATAATCATAAAAGGGAAAGAATCCATTGAACCGAAATGCTCCAACAGATGCACGTCCTGCAAAAAGAATCGAAAGAGATAGAATAATTATCAGAATAAAATTGCCAGTTACTATGTTAGTTTTGATTTTTGAAATTGAAGTTTTCAAACGAGAATACACATCAAAAAAACTATTGCTTGCTAATAATACAATTGCAGGAATTGCAAGCAAGAAATATCCAGAAATGTTCCAATATGGATGTAAAAGATCACTAACGATTGCTCCATAAGTATATACGAATGCTGGTATAATGATCCATATCAACAAAAGAAGGTCTTCATTGTTTTTTCCTTTGAATCTGTATGATCTAATGATTGCCATGAGGAATCCCATCACAAAAAACATGAAAAGAGGAAAGGTTAACTCTGCAAAAAGGAACGTTAATACAAAGAAGGGGTTAGGATTAGGTACCTTATCTCTAAGAGTAATTGTTAGAGCATAATGCTGAAATGGATAAAGTCCAACAAAAAAGAGCCATGGTGCAAAGATAACTCCAGCAATGATAAATGCTAGCCATAGCTGTTTCTTTAATAGTATTTCTCTATTTGCCAAAAATAGAAAGGGTATGATAATTAGAGGAACCATTATAGCATAATATTTAGTAAGAAGACTCATTCCAAGAGAAATGCCCATGAAAACATATGCTGAAAAATTTTCTCTTTTAAAGGCAATACAAAAGAAGTATACACTCAGAAGGATTAATGTTGAACCGAGCATATCAACAAGCATTATCGTACTGAAAAACACGTGCCATGGCAAAATTGCGATAAAAAAGGCACTAAGAAGACCTACTTTCTTGTCATATAACTCTACGGCGAGAAAGTAAACAAGTAATACTGCAAAAGATCCTGCTATCAATGAAACAATGCATCCATTAATATAATCCATCCCCAGAACCAAAAATGAAAATGATACAAACAGAAAAAAGAGCGGTGGATGATCGCCGAATCTGTAGTCAATTGATGTCCAATAACCATTTCTATCGAAAAAACTGTTAAAACCTTCAACAACAATTCGGCGGGATATAAGCGCATATATCAAAGCATCTTTATCGTACCACCCGATTTCGGAAATCCGCAAAACCACAGCAAGAATAAAGATGCCATATAGAATTAACTTCTCAGGGCTTGTAAATCTGGAGATAATTCTTTTGTAGGACATAATCTCACTTACTTTTGAAGAACCATTTCCCACTCTCTCTTTTCCACCAAAGCATCGACGAACAATAGAAATATAAATTTAATGATGGTTGAAGTCACATTACCTTGCAGAATAATTGTTTTCACATACCCCGAGTAGAATATACCACATGCTGAAGTCAAATAAGGAAGTGATAGAGTTCTTCATGAAAGAAAAAGTAAGTTTTATACGAAACATCTTTGTATGGACAAGCATTTCTCTTTTACTTCTCTTTACACTTTCTCTCACTAGAGTAAAACTTGAAAACTACGGGTATGTGAGTTTAGTCATCTTCGAGAATCTGATAATTTGGGCACCACGTCAAATAAGTCTACTTGTTTTCACGATAACAGCATGTATGTTCGTGCTCATTATTCCAGGTTTTGTAATATCCACGTTCATTATTAAAGAGGCTAGGTTTTTCTTAGAGAGGCTAGTATATGCGGTCTTGATCGGTTCTATGTTACTAACATATCTGATGATCGCACTTGGTCCATTTAGTATAGTAACTTCACCTTTAATCTGGGTATTTGCAATATTCTGGACGCTCTTATTGCTCATCAAAAGAAAATATTTGATTTTAATTAGTGAATGGAAAGCATTTGTATCTGAGATCTGGAAAAATCAATTAATCTATTCGATTTTAGCTGTTATCCTTATCCTCAACCTCATCCCTAGTCTAATACTTCATTTAACAAATCCATGGGCACTTAATGATGATCATTTCCTTTTCCTTGTTGAGCCTGCCGAGCGCCTTGTTGTAAGCGGTTTTTATTCGCCATTAGATGCTGCGCCGTCTGGTTTTTGGCGCAACACATCTGTATTTCCTCTGGGAGTTGCTGTCCTTGGTATGGTAACAATCTTTGTGTCTACATTTCTTAGAAATGTACTTTGTGTTGAGGTCGCAGGCGTTATGGGTATAGTTTTGTCTTTTTTTCTTCCATTAACGATTTTTGTAACCGGAAGGAAGCTTAAAAATATCAAAATTGGAGTAATTTCCTCTGCATTTTTTCTTTTCACGCAAGTGAATAACAGAATAATGGACGCACGGTCTACCTGCTTTGTATATATCTTTGTAATGAGTTTGTTACTTTCATTTGTTGCTTATGAGCGAAGCAAAGAGAAAAACAGAGTTTTTCTGATTATAGGAGGTCTATCTCTCAGTGCAATCATTATTACTCATTTAACTACAGGTATTTTGTCTTTAATCCTCTTATTGGTAATGTACCCTTTTGGGTTCATTAACAGGAATTACCACTATTTAAGGATAATTTCATGGTATTTATTGATTGGTTGGGCATGTTCGTTACCCTATATGAGTTGGTTATTTGTTTTAGGAACAGACATTCACGGAGGAAGCTTAATTCTTCCTTTCGTGTTTATTTTTTCAGTAATATTGATAGGCTTAGTTCTTCTGTTCATTGGGCGTTTGGCTGAAATAAAGAAACCACTTGAACAATTTGACAAGTACAGATATCCTATGAGTATCTTTATTTTGATCTATCTCTTGGTTATTGTTTCACGTATCCTCGCTACACCGCTCATTGAACCGTTCTATTATGCAGATTTGCTTTATGTATTAAATGCATATGTTTTCCTAGAGATATTTGGTTTCATTACGATTGTGAGGGCTTTCTATTTTGAAAGAAAAGATTTTTTCTTCCTTTTAACTCTAACTATATTGCCTGCTATATTAATTGCACAGATGATTCCGGTTATTATCCCCCAATCTCTAGTTATTACTGCATTAAATCTTCCATCGGTATGGCATTTTACGTTAACTCCAATTTACCGAAATGTGATCGCAAAATCCTATGAATACTTTTTACCGGTATTTCTTTGCTTCTTCTCGGCCGAATTCATCATCAAACTCTATAATTCTGTTGATAATGTTAAAATCCTTCAATCCATTTTTTCCTTTTTGTCTAAATTCAATATTAAAAAAATCCAAGTGTCTCTATTTGTTTTCTTTGTTTTTCTTATTTTGCCAAATCCTTTCGTACCTAATGTGAGATCTCGATTTGATAGTTATGAAAAACATCTCTCACAATACTGGTATCCCCGATTCTTATGGTCTCATGACGGATTCTGGCCAACAGTAGGTCATACTCAATGGACGTATTTAAGTCCTGAAGAAGAAGCAGTTGGAAAGTGGTTCCGTGAAAATACACCTGTAATGAGTCGCTTTGTTTTTTTCACGGAGATAAGTTCGATTACTGGCACATGGGTTCGTGAAGAGGGTTATTATGTCTATTTACGAATATCGCTTGTCTCTGGTAGAGCACATGCTTTACTCAAAGATGATCGTGTACGAAAGTTATACAAGACAGAAAACTCTACTAGACGCCTAGAACTGCTTGAACAAGGAAAGGGAAGTTACGTGGTAATAGGTCCTTATGAACGAGGAGAGTTCCCAGGATGCGAAACTAGATTTGAACAGGATCCAAGATTTTATATCGGATTTAAAAACGATAGATTCACAGTTTTTTGTTTAAGAAATGTATAACCTAAACAATTATCCCTAAATTCTCTAATTGTTCCAAGAATCATCGCATGAATCTTTAAACCAAAACCTCATCATATCATATGAAATTAACCTTAGGTGGGTTTTTTGGATATAAAAAAGAAGAAATCTAAGGGAAAAATAGCATATGTAGCCCTTGATGTAGCCCCTCATCTTTTTAGGGGATCTAGTACACATACTATTGAAATCGCTAAGAATTTAGTGAATTTGGGAAACGAGGTACATATAATTTGTCGACGACTATCAAGATTTGAGCCCACCTTTGAGAAGATTGGTAATTTGTTTATTCATAGATTTTTTAGAGGCATTATAGTCCCAATTAAGCCACGTTCAGATTTTGAAGAGATCGTGGATGAGAAAGTAATTCAAAAACAATCAATATTCCGTTCAATCCTCATAAACCTCTATATGCTATATTTAAAGCACGTGTTTCCTTTTTACTTTGCAATCATCATTGCTAAAATTGTTAAAAAATATAAAATTGATATTATTCTTGAACGTGGATCTTCCTTAGGTGCAGGAGCAATCGCAAGTGTTATTAGCAGGCGACCAATGGTCTCTGAAATAATAGGGACGAATTTTAAAGAAGTTTCCTTAAGAATTGCTAGGAAAATTATTGCTTACTCGTATAGTATCCTTCCAAAGAAATACATTGATAAGACAGAACTTGTTACAGCTGCTGCAAATATAGACTTGTTCACTCCAGAAATAGATGGAACAAGAATTCGAAAAAAATATGGGCTTGAGCGTTTTTCAATAGTAGGCTATGCGGGTTGCTTTGCAGAATGGCATGGCGTCCTAGATTTGGTGAAAGCAAGCAAGCAAGTGATTGCAAAGACTGACCAAGTCAGATTTTTAATGATAGGACCAAATTCATCTGTAAGAGTTTTACCTATGGTACGCAAAATGAATTTAGAAGACTATTATATTTTTACAGATTTAGTTCCTTATAACGAGGTTCCGAGTTATCTAAATGCATGTGAAATACTAGCTGCTCCATACAACCCATCAACTTATGCCGAAACACGAAAATTTGGCTTCTTCTATTCTCCGATCAAACTCTTCGAATATATGGCATGTGGGAGACCCATAGTCACATCATCGTGTGGAAATATCCCCTCAATTATTAAGAACAAATCAACGGGATGTTTATTTGAACCAGGAAATATAGAAGATTTAGCTAATGCGATACTTTTCCTTTTGAAAAACCGTAAGCTGTCTAAAAAGATGGGAAATAATGCTAGAAAAGAAGTTGAAACTAAATATTCGTGGAAAGGCGTGACAAAAAAGATTGAATTGATATTAGAAAGCGCTTTACTCACATAACCCATTTTAGGAAATAATATTTTTAAAACGAAAATCATACTGAACCATTGATAAAATCTTAGAACTCAATTGAGTGAGACTATATTGAAAATTGCTGTAATTAGTCCTTATTTTACGACCTTCTTCAAACAACATGAATATGGGCTGTGTGAAACACTCTCTAAAAGGCATGAAGTAACCATTTTAACCTCTAATAGAAAAATGAGGAAATTTTTCAATAAGGAAAAATTTCTTTCGCTTCTTGGAAAAAGAAGAGAACAAAATGTAGATGGGTTTAAAGTAGTTTATTTGCCGACTCTTTCTGATTTTCCAGAACAGCCCTTTGTTCCAACCATAATCCCAGAGATACTTGAAACTAATTATGATTTAGTGCATGCTCATGAAGACTTTCAACCCGTCACGTTTTTTGCAATGCTAAGTTGTAAAGTAAAAGGTATCCCGTTTATGTATACTCAGGAAAGATATTATTATCCAAGGCCCCCATGGAAGCAGTTTTATCAACTTTACGAAAAAAGTATCTGCAAAATAGTTCAAAAGAATGCAGATGCAATAGTTGCACGATCAACCGCTGCAAAAGAATTCTTGGTTGCAAATAAAGCCCCCCAGGAAAAAATCAAAGTTATACCAGCGGGTGTTGATGTTAAAGAGTTTTATCCAAAAGATGACACTACATTCAAACAAACTTTAGGTTATGATAATGCGCCACTTATTTTGACAGTTGCTCGGCTTCATCCAAATAAAGGATTACCAAATTTGATAAAAGCGATGAAATACGTAACAAAGAGTGTACCTTTAGCAAAACTGGTAATTTTAGGAAAAGGGTCGTTACATTCGCCCTTAAGAAAACTAGCAAGTCATTTAGGCTTAGAAGATTCCATCAGATTTCATATTGACCCTATTCCAAATAATAAAATGATCACCGTTTACAGCAGTTGCGATATCTTTGTCCTCCCGAGTCTAAGAGAACCTTTTGGTAGGGCATTGGTAGAAGCGTTAGCATGTGGAAAGCCAGCAATCGCTACTAATATTGGTGGCCCAAAGGACTTAATAATTGACGAAAAAACTGGATTTCTAGTTCAACCTGGCGATATTAGACAATTAGCAGCACGAATGATTGCGTTACTCACTGATCAAGATTTGGCTGGAAAATTAGGATCTAATGCAAGACGTAGAATCGAAGAAGAATACGATTGGGAAGTAATTGCCAACGCTTATGAAAAAGTATATTCTAAAATCTTGTGATTTTTAAAAGAAAAAATACCAACTACAAAACAAATATCGTAGTAAATTAACGGTGTAAGACGTATGGGTCTAATAGACACCATAATCGGAATTCTTTTGTTTGATCAGCAATCATACGACTTATTAAAAGAAGAAAAATCAAGTGAGATCGCAAAAATCGCCACGTTAGAAGTTGGAAGCATAATATTCACCTATCTGTTTTTTTGTCTCTTTGTAGCAGAAACTCACCTCGTTAACCTATTTGGTCTTCTATCATTGATACCATTTGTGATTTCTTTCATCTTTGCATTTGCAACATGGAATATTGCTCTAAAAAGTAATATACAAATAGTTTCGCGTAAACTTCTGATATTTATCTATACATGCTTTCCAGTTGCATTTTTACCGCTTTCAATAATCTTCTGTCTTTTTCTGGGTGATTTCCTTCGTACAACATTATCGATTCTCTTCTTGATTTTTTTATGGACATTATTCTGTAATATTCAATTAAGTGGGAAACTTCTTGTCAAAAAAAGGATTATATCGAGACTACCAATACTTTTTACAATAATAGTCCTAGCAGCTAGTTTTTTTGAATATCTTCTGATAGTTCCTGCAGGTGTAAGTGGACCTGATGCAACAACATTTTACTTCATGGCACTGCGATTTGCAGAAAACCCCTCACTTTCATCGTTTTATTATGAAGATCCGCTTATACCCGTGCTAAATGAATTGTTAAACGGAGAGTCCAATCTACATTTCTTAGCGATTCCAAATGCTTACGTATATGATCGAACAACGGGAACAGTGTATACAGATAAATCAATTGGTGCACCACTTATTTTTGCAATAAGCATTCTATTGTTCGGTAAAAATGCAGCTCTTTATGTAAACGTTATTTTTGGATTCCTGACAAATCTTGTAACGTATTTTTTTGCAAAAGAGATTTTTAGACTTGATCAAAAGCGTTCCCAGATTGCCGCTATCTCTGTATTTGCCATTGCGTTTAATCCTACTCATTTAATTGTCAGTGGCTATACTATGAGCGATATTATTTCTGAATTTTGCATAACAGTGGGAATTTTTTCTCTTCTAAAGGCACAAAAGAATGAACGTTGGCTTTTTTTTCTTGTTTCGGGTTGTAGTTTTGGATATGCAGTTTTAACTCGACACACTAATGTGCTCATAATAGTTCCTGCACTGTTATTGCTTGTCTTGAAGAAACCAAAAATGATTGTAAATTGGAAGTTGTATTCCCTTCTTTTCTCTGCATTCATTATTGCAAGCCCTGCTCTTATATATCATAACTTGCTCTTTGGCACACCTCTAAAAAGCGAAAGTTGGATTCATTCCGCATATTATGAGTTTACCCTCCGGCGGTTAATTCAAGAAATAATCATTCATGCAGAAAATGTTGTGTGGACTTTCGGCGCTCTTATTCCTTTTACCTTGATCGGTTTCTATAAACTTCTTAAAAAGGACAAACCGACGTCTTTGTTTTTCTTGGGATGTATTATCGCTACGTTTGCTCCCTATGCATTCTATATCTATTTTGGGGAACGACATATGCTGCCTGTTTTTCCAATTCTATCGATTCTCTCTGGCAAAGGCTTACAAGAAGTTTATCATTATATTAAAGAGATTCCATATGGAAACATGAAAAAAAATGTGGTACCTCTAATTCTCATATTCGTTATATTTTCAATTACGGTACGATATCACCCACTCTTGCCTAACAAAGAATGGCTCAATGCAAGTTCTAATTGGCTTACAAAGAGTAAACTTGAGGCTGTTTATCAAATAAAAGATTCAACTCAAGAAGATTCTGTTATTCTTTGTAGTTCTTTAGCAACCTCATTAAGAGTCTATGCTGAAAGATACACCATATATATTACATATCAGCCACGCTGGTATCAGAGTATAGAAGGAAAAGAACAAGATTTGATAGAAATTATCAATTGGTTTCTAGATCAAAATCGCCCTATATTTTTCCTAGTCGATGAAAATAAATCCATGCCACGTTTAAAGGCTTACCTTGCCGCATACTATCATTTTCAAACAGTTTTAAATATTTATAATGAGATAGAGGGATGGAATTATATCCTCTACCAATTAAAACACAAATAAGATATAAAAACATATAATATACTTTGATTTCACATGAGATTTGATGTTTTTAACTCATAAGACTGAAGGAAAGAAAATGCTTTTTGTTTCCATAATAATACCAACTAGAAATGAGGAAAAATTCATTAGGAAATGCCTAGAATCATTAACAACTCAGAATTTTCCTAGAAATCAATATGAAATACTAGTAATTGATGGCGAGTCAGAAGACAGAACTATAGAGATTGCATCAGAGTTCTCTGTTAAAATAATACAAAATCAGAAACGAAAATTGGCGCCTGCATATAATTTAGGCATAAAAAATGCAACTGGGGAAATAGTGGCGTTTATTGACGCAAATGCTTACGCAGATCAAGACTGGCTAAGTTTAATGATTGAAGATTTTGATGACTCGCAAGTTGGATGTGTCATAGGAGGGCAAGAATGCATATTCTTAGGGAAAAGTGTCATTTCAAAGATTAGAATGGCATATCATACAAGAAGCAAGCTACTCCATTCTAAAAAATTAATCAGAGAGCCTCATCCAATCACGTGGAAAAATGCAACCACATTTGCCGCAGCCTTTCGAAAAAATGTATTAATTGACATAGGAGGGTTTGATGAAAGTCTAGACTCTGTAGACAGGGAATTTGCTGTCTTAATTGAGAAATTGAATTATAAGATAATCAAAGATAGACGAGCGAAAGCATATCATCAATTGGAGAGCGCTTTAATACCTCATCTCAAAAAAACTGAGAAGTATAGCAAAGTAGGAGGAATCCTATTCCGGCGATACGGAATATACAAAAAAAGTGCTCTTATGTCCGTGGTAGTTCTCGGTTACATTATTACTATAATTTCTCTTTTACTAGGCAATATAATTCTCAATTTAAGCTTTTTTTATCTTTTTATTGCTTTATTGCCCCTCTTGGGTGGTCTTATCTATTATTTTGGAAAGGGAATTGAATTAAACCTCCTAAATAAAGAAAATCTCACCGCTTATATCGCCTTTCCATTCTTATCACTATTATTTATTTTTTTGAAGGGTATAGGTTTTACAAGGGGTGTATTAAACACAAATATTCAAGGAAACTATCCTTTCCGCACCGTTCCTTTCACAATAGACAGCTATTACAGGAAATAGTGCCTATCCACTCGCCATAAGACGGTGAATGGAGTCCCCGCTAGGACGGTTGAGCGGGATACCTGTCGCCATATAGGGGACAGGCTTTGAGTGTTTCAAACTAAAGCGTTTCTTACGCTGTTCGTGATACACACGATAGATATTTACGGCGGCAATATAATCGCGGTCTGCTAGATAACTACATGCGTCACAGTAAAAGAATCTACCGCTTTTTAGGGCGTAACGCCTTCGTGGGTCACTTATTTTCTCTCCTTTGGCTCCACAACGCGGGCAATAACTCGACGTCCAGCGCGGATTTACCCGAACGATCCTTATGCCGAAACCTTTAGCTTTGTAACTGAGAATGTCATACAAGGCTCCCCGTAACCAGTTCGAGAGTTTGCGGGAGAGTTTTTTGCGATGTTTCGGCGGCTCATAATTGCGCAAGTCTTCCAAGACGATGGTTTTACACCTCCAGCGCAGGGCAGTCTCCAGCAGCTGGTTACTTGCCAGGTGCAGGATTTCCTGCCGATAGCGATTCAATTTACGGTATAGCCGTTCCAGTTCCTGGCGTCGTGTGCCCTGCCCATACCAGTGTGCAGGATAGCGTTCTAATTTGCGTTGCAGGCGGGCAATATGGTTGTAGAGCTGCTCAATCTTATGCAACAGTGTGTTAGAAGGCGACCAAAAGAGAGGAGTGCTTAACTGTGACCCAGCTTCGCAGATGACCGAGGTCGTCAGATTAATCACTCCCAGATCGGTGGCCATCACACGATTCGCACGC
>JAECRW010000282.1 GCA_016294985.1 Candidatus Sifarchaeum marinoarchaea
ATCCCAGGGTTTGATAAGGTTTCTGATTTACAAAAAATTTTCAGAGAATACAAGGCGAGTAATATTGAAGCCGACAATATGCTTGAAGTTATTGTATCTGAACTAGAATTGAAAGAAGGTGATGCTAGTAAGATGATTGATTCTGTTTTCCCAGAATTAAAAAAACTTGAGCCACTCCCTACAAAATTAACATTAAGAAGCCATACAACTGCATTATGGTTTCCTGCTCTATCCAAAATTCAACATCTGCAATCTCTCCCAATACAACTGTTTAGTATTGGTCCGAAATTCAGAAGAGAACAGAAATTAGATAGAACCCATCTTTACTCAAGTTATACGATCTCTTTTGTAGTTATGGCTGAAATGACATTAGAAGATGGCAAAATTGTTGTTGAAGAGTTTTTAAGAGAACTTGGATATGAAAAGGTGATTCTTACACAAAAACAAGTTACATCAAAATATTATGCACCTCAAACAGAATCAGAAATATTTACTAAACATCCAAAGACAGGGGAACTCATTGAAATTGGAGATCTGGGCTTTTATTCCCCAGTTGCCCTCGCGAACTTTGGAATCGAATACCCTGTGTTTAATGCAGGTTTTGGAGTAGAACGATTTGCTATGATTGAAACTGGCGAAACAGACATCAGACGCCTTGTATATCCCTATTTTTACACTACTGTTGATATAAGAAATGAAGAAATCTTAAAGGGAATCAGATTAACTGAAACTCCAAAAACAGATCTTGGAAAAGAAATAATGGAAGCGATCATAACAAGTGCCGAAGAACATAAGGATGACAGTACTCCAACAAAGGTGTTAGCGTGGGAAAAACATCTAGATTCTCAAATTATACAAATCTTTGTTTGGGAGCCTGATCTTGGCGTCAAACTATTGGGTCCTGCCGCTTTAAATGAGATCTGGGTATCTGAAGGGAATATAATCGGTATTATTCCTACCGAAAGGTTGAGGAAGGAGGGACTTCCAACTGGAATTCGATATTTGGACGCTGTAGCCGCAAAAGCAGCAAAAGATATTGAGGAACTCTTACAAAGGGGCAAGAAAGAGTATATGCTGCGAGTAAAAATGGTAAAAAATGCGTCAGATATCAATCTAACAATAGAAGAACCAACAAGAAGAGTTATCTCATCAAAAGGGAAAAAAATTGATATTAGAGGTCCTACCTTTATCGGAATTCTTATGGAAACGCAAACGTTCTAAGAAAAAAATTGATAAAAAAAGAGATGCGTCCTCTTAAGACTCTTGAAGTGAAGAAATCATCTTGGGAGAGT
>JAECRW010000110.1 GCA_016294985.1 Candidatus Sifarchaeum marinoarchaea
TATGGTCGATAGCAACTAGTAGGCTCTCTCCAGTATCTGCTACATCATCACATAATAGTATCTTCTTATTCTCAACTGATACTGAGATGGGTTGAACAATTCGTGGTTTTTTTTCTGTTTCTGCAATATTCTTGTAAAATTCTATTTTCATGTTTGCTGTCAGTGCATTACCTGAGAAATCAGACAAAATACGTGCAGGAACCCATCCTCCGCGAGCAATTCCTACGATTACGTCAGCAAAAAATCCATCTTGTGATATTTTTTCATATAATTCGATAATTGTATCATATATCTCATCCCAAGAAGGTGTTACAAACTCCACCAAATACATTCCTCCAAAATGGGTTTTTGATATACGTTTTTAGGCATCGATTGAAAAAGATCAGAAGCCCTCTTACCATGATGTATTGATAAATTAAAGTTTTTGGACAAAATATTCATAATCTCCTTTGAATGTCTTACATAGCTAGATTTTATATCTACCAATGAGTGATCTGTTGATGGATTCTAATAATATACTAATTAAGCCACTTAGGGTTAATTATTTACATTATAAATTTGTTGGAGTGGCGGGCATTCGTGAAATAAACCCCTTCGATATAAAGACATTGTTAGAAAAGATTACCAAGATAGGGAATGAAAAAAACATCCCGATCCAAGTTTTCGATAGCGAATTGATAGCTACATGGGAACATTTGTTTTTTAGTGCTCACCACGCCGTCAAAGCATTCTTACATTCTTACAATATTTCAAAATCATTAGCAATTGAATCTCTCATATATGCGTCTGGTCAAAGACAAATAAAACTCGCATTGAAAGTGCTTGGACTCAAATCTGAGACTAAGCATAGTGCCTTGTTGATAATAGGTCACTCTCCAGACGGAATAGAACGTGTTGCAGCGGCGGTCCATAAAGAACTGGGCGGCATTTTAGACATTAATGTTTTGGAGGTAGATAATTCAAAGTTCTATAAAATAATGAAGAACTTTGGTATCTCAGATCTAGAACTTGATGCACTCATTTCAAAAAACACTTGGGATGAGCGAAAAGCTGCTTTAGTAAAATTAATTCTTGAACGCCTTACATTTCATCATTTTTAATTTTAGTAGCAAAGCAAGAATATTCCTCTTGTTGGGGGAATTAAATTGCGGAAAAAAAGAAAAAAAGGTCTTTAAGAACCTTCAAATGTAGTTACTTTCCAAGGGTTATTTCCATTGCGCTTACATTCGCAGTGCCGCCTTCGGACGTGTTTATTTGTTCTGTGCTTATTCGTATATCTTTGACACCAACATCCGGCATGAAGCGTTTTCTCAAAATTTCTGCAACATCTACAGCTCTGCTAATTGCACGCCCTCTAGCTTTCACGATAATATCGCTTACGCGTCATACTCATTGGAGTAGTGACTCTGCGCCTCGATTAAGCTGAGTAACGCATGCAAGGACGTAATTCATTACTGGTTTATGTCCTACGTAAACAACGTTTTCATCTGCCATACTTACACCTCTTGAATTCAATTCTGTCATATCTGATACCTAAGCTCTAAAGGCTCTCTAAGATAAGAAATTCGGATGGTTATAGATATACTTCATTTAAATGCTTTGTCTATGCTTTTTGTTTAATACCTCTTTTCAGTAAAGTGCATATTATTGAAGTTTTGTTGCACCAGCAATTGCTTGTCCTATAGAAATGCCCCCATCCCCTGGAGGAATAAGTTTATGTTGTGCAAATTTAAGATTGTCTTGCTTGACGCTCTCCCCAATTGTTCTAACAATGAAATCGTTATAGGCAACTCCCCCACTAACACCGATTATGTCAATTCCTCTTTCCTTTGCAACCTCAAGCGCAATGTCAGATAGACCTTTTGCAATAACATATTGCGCAGTGTTAGCTATGTTTTTGGTCTGTTCTCCCTTCTCATTTAACTTCACCAAGTCTAAAAGAATTCGAGAGGTATCCAAGAGGATACGCTCCTTCTCATAAACAATATAATCTTCGATTGGGAGTTTTAGTGGTTTCCCTTCCCGTGCAACAGCTTCCAATCTAATTGCAGGCTCTCCCTCGTATGTTCGGAATTGACAAATATTTAAAAGTGCAGATACTGCATCCAAAAACCGCCCTGCACTTGTAGTCAGAGGAACATTAATATTTTGCTCCAATTGTCTCAACATTACGTCTATTTCTTGATCTCCATGTTTAAATCCTTGAATGCAATACTTTTTCAAAAGATTTCTAATTTCTTCTGTACCAAGGTCATTAAACAAAATACCTCCTAGCATTCTACATGGATAATACGCACATAAGTCTCCCCCTGGCATTGGTTGCGGACTTAAACTACCAGGTCTTGAAAATGAACTCAGGTCTCCTTCAAGAATTTCTCCTCCCCATGCTGATTCATCAAAAGCACCATATCCAAATCCATCTATTGCAATGAGGATTATTGGTTCATAAGTTTTCAATTCTACCATAAGTGCCTTAAGATGCGCATCATGGTGCTGAACTGGTATCAATTCACAGTCAAATCTTGATGCGAGTTCTTTTGCATATTTAGTTGTCAGAAAGTTTGGATGTAGATCGCAGGAGACCACATCTATCTTTTCAGGATTAAGGAGATTCATATAATGATGAAGCGCTTCTTTTAAAGCATTCAAGGTAGCTAAATTATCTACATCCCCTATATGCTGCGACATGAATGCTTTATCCGACTTAACAAACGTTAATGTGACATTTGTTTCAGGTCCGACGCCAATAGCATTTATGTCTTTGAATGGTACTTTGATATACTCTGGGACATATCCTCTGCTTCTTCTAAGAAATGTTTCATTCTGTGCAACAATTTTAACTACAGAATCATCATTTCTTTGAAAGATCTGTCTATTATGAAGTAAAAAATAATCTACAATATTCCCTAACTTACTAATGGCTTTTTCATTTTGAATAAACATTGGCTCGCTAGGTTGATTTGCACTAGTCATAACGAGAGCTAATTCGTCTAAATGTTTGAAGAGCAAATAATGAATCCCTGAATAGGGTAGCATTGCACCAATTGTATCAAGACCAGGGGATATTTCTTCAGGTAATACGGAAGGTGTTCTTTTCTTAATCACAACTATCGGTCTTTGAAAAGATGAAAGTAGTTGTTTTTCAAGAGAAGTTGGAATAGCAAATTTTTCAATTGCAGTAAGATCTGGACTCATTACGGCAAATGGCTTATTTGATTTTTTTTTGCGCTGTCTTAGTTTAATAACAGGTCTATCTTCGCTAGTTTTTACCGCAAGATGGATTCCGCCTCTGCCTTTAATAGCTAGGATATGTCCTTCAGAAATTAGACGTGCAGCATCCTTTATTGGATCCTTACTTTTAATTAATGCACCATTCTTTTCATATAACATAACTCGTGGTCCGCAAATTGGGCATGCCATTGTCTGTGCGTTCAACCATCTCGTTGTTGGATCCATGAACTCTTTAGCACAAGATTCGCATAAAGGAAACTCTTTCATTGATGTCCGTTCTCTATCATAGGGTAATCCCTCTATAACTGTAAATCTGGGACCACAATTTGTACAACTAATCAAAGGATAATTATAACGACGAGATTTTTTATCAAAGATTTCTTTTCTACAATCATCACAGATAGCTATATCTGGTGGAAAAACAGCGCCCTTTGGTGACCCCTTTTCTTTACTGCTTTCTTTTATAATAAATGAATCATAATCTCCACTAAAAGGCATCCACTTTATTTTAAAACTTTCAATCCTTGAAAGAGTGGGTTTTTCTTCCCTTATTGCGTTACAAAAATATGAAATTATTTCCTTTTCCCCTTCAACAACAATTTCAACACCTGCGTCACCTCTGTTCAAAACATAGCCTTTTAAATCTAGTCTGTGCGCCAAGCGATAAATAAATGGTCGAAATCCAATTCCCTGTACAACGCCTGTAACATGAATTTTTGCTCTTTTCTCCAATGAGTTCTCCTCAATTGATAATGTTATTGAACCTCTTTGAGATTTACTCTCGCTCAGAAATTTAAAAGCAGTTATTGAAGTTATAAGAAATTATAATTCATAAAGGAATTGATTTGGACATAAATTCCATAATTTTTAATATATATCTCCACCAGAGCAAGAGAAATGTAAAGAAAAAGCAAGATATGAAGCGTTATTCGCATTTGATTTCTGTCATACCTTATAGAAATATAGAGGGTTTCCCGAACTTTGATGTTTAAAAATTAGGATATTTTGGCAGAAAGTCGTGAAACCTTTTCGGAGATATCTCGCATCTCTTCCTTTATCTCTTCAATTCTGACCGTTTCAATATATGGCTCTGTCATCCAAATTATCCACAAATAAGTTGAAAGCACACTTAGAGGAGGAATCAGTTTTAAATCGGCGATAATAGTGTCTTTGACAAGTAGTTCATTTTCATACATCTGAACAATCTCACGGGCATTAACCGAGAGCTCGTCAACAAGTTTACTTACGTTAAGATGTTCCTCTGTCTGAATAGTAAATTCTGCGAGGAGTTGACAGAATTCCATAAACTCCTTGAATATTTCTCCATTTAATAACAGATTGTTTAATAGTCCATTGAAGATCTTAATACATTCGTCTCCTATTCTGCTACTCTTTTCTAACATTGATAATACAGCGGCTTCAAATTCACCTAATTCTGTTTCCAATTCTTTAAGCTCTTTTACTATTGTCTTAAATCTAGGGAGGCTCTTTTTTAGTTTTAGTATCGCGTCTTCTAGATTGCTGGCAAGTTTTTGCCCTGCCTTTTCACCTATTTTTTCAAAATTCTTTAATTTGCCAAGTGAACCTTTCTTGAGATGCATCATTTTTGCAGCAATATTTTGGATCTGTGAGATTACTTTCCATGATTGTGACTGGACGTAATTCCAGTGTTTTATTGAATTCTCAAGTGTATTAAGAATTAATGTTGGAAAAGAATTAAGATCTTCCATATTTCTACCACTACAGAAGATATAGGGTATAATTCCTAAAAAAGATTTTGTTAAATGTATAGTGCGATGATATCGTAATGTAATGGGGTAACTCAAATTTTAAAAAGGCAAGAATTTACGTATGTTTGAATACGCTTTCGTATCATAACTTTAGTTTCTTTGCCTTTCTCATATTCAACAAAATTTTCAGTAAAATTCTGATTCTTTAAATTTTTAATTTTCAAATAAACTCGTTTTCAAAACCAACACCTTTGCAAATTATCTCTACTCTACCGTTTTTTTCCTCGTTAACTGAAAAGGACGCGTTTATTATCTGTTTACAAACTTCTATAGCTGTTTTAGTATGTAATGTAAACTCATTGGTAACGATTTTCGAAGTTCCATCCGCTAAAGCCATGTAGATTATGAGTTGATCTGATAGAAAAGCGTCTACAGGACTTTTGGCGTTTATCGTCTTCAATAGTCTTTTTGATGCCTCACGCCCCACAACTTCAGCAGGTTTCCCTTTCTCTCCAATAGCATCTGCGCCGATAATAGCATCTGTATTTGTCTTTGCCCATAATGTAATACCACTT
>JAECRW010000111.1 GCA_016294985.1 Candidatus Sifarchaeum marinoarchaea
TTAGGGCGTGATCACTTTATATTTCCCTCTAACAAAAAGAATTAAATTCAATAAATTATCATCTGACTAAATAGTTGTTAACAAAGTGAGTTGAATGCAAGTAGACACATATCAACCAGTTACAGTTTTTTCACTTTTTACATTTACATTTCTCTTCTACATAGTGATGCTCGCTTTGGGAGGATTTATGTTATGGGCGTTTACCCATTTTGAAAACCGCATACAGCGCTTTGATCTGCTTGAAAAATTGGTGCTTAGTGTTGCTATAAGTTCGGCGCTCATCCCACTGATGGTCTTTGTTTTAACACCCTTCTCTGGGTTCAATAATCTCACAACAATATGTATAATGCTTTGTATTCTCGCATTAGCAGGGTTCATTGCTTTAAAAAACAAACACAAAATGAAGGCGTATATAATTGAACTTAAGACAATTCCTCCAATAATTGTAATTACTCTCGCAGTTTCGTTTGGTATACGATTGCTTCCAACTCTTGGATTATATGTTTACCCTGGCAACGATGCAAAGTTTCATACGCTTTACGCCTATTTAATTATCAAAAACCGAGGATACCCAGTTACATTCGCTCCCTTTTATCCCGTTGCAGTAACCTATAATTTAGGATTACATGCAATCGCAGTCTTCTTTTTCTACCTTTTACCTTTTCCAATTGAACAAATCCTCATGTTACTTACAAACACCTACAATTTCTTATTTCCTGTTTCTATGTACTCTTTAGGAAGTAAACTTTTTGATGATAAAAGAATTGCCGCTAATATGTGTTTCCTAAGCGGTGTGGTGGTTCATGTCCCTATGGTTTTTTTTAATTGGGGTGGAAATAGTTACATTTTCGGATTTTTCTTGATTCCTGTGTTTATTTCGGTTGCAATACAAATGATAAAAGAAAATAAGTTCTCTATGGTATTATCTATACTTTTAGTGATACTAACAGTTGGTCTCCTTTATGCACATTATTTGCCATTCTTTATAGCAATCTGTGGATTGGTTTCAGTAAATTTTTTACAGTTTTTGAGAAAAAATGTTAAATCCTTTATGAATGCTCTTCTTTCTGTTTTTTTCGGTTTATTGATATCGCTTCCTCGAATATTGCTAAGCATTTCTGCTACCGAGGGCAGAGAAAGTTTTTTGATTGAAACAATGTATAAATGGTGGGCGAAGACACAAATTTTTGATTATAGTTATTTTACATCATTTTCTGGACTTGAAAAGGTCTTTGTAAGGTTAATTATAAAAGATTTCGGTGGGAGCATTCCGCTCATAGCATTTATAGGGTTACTATTCTATTTATCAAGATTCAACAGAACGAATTCAAAAAGTAATTCCATAGTTAGTATATTCGTGTGGAGCGCCATATTATTTCTTATTACAGCAAATGGACCGATCGGTCTTTATTTCTTAGAATTTCCATACTGGTATATATTTGATCCAACCTATATCAGACCTGGTCTAACTTTGCCTCTGGTATCAATGGCAGGGTATGGATTCACTAATCTATCAGGCTGGGCTGGTTCACTTGGAGATCTTAAATATTTCAAAAAACTTACTGCAAAGCAAGTATTCCAAAAAGTGTTTTTTGTATTTATTTTAGTTTCTATTACTATTGAGTCCCTTTTGCTTTTTAATTACATGGTGGGGAATTACGAGGACTCAGCAGTAACCACGGCAGACTATAAAGCCATTATATGGATTCAAAATAATACCGATGAAAACGCAACATTTTTTGTTACATCAGCAGATGCTGGTGAGTGGATTGTAGCTATCGCGCATCGAAGGACTTATTCAATGGCTAAGAGTAACGGGGACAATTTGGTTTCTGAAGAATACGTAACAAAGGTTAATCAAATGAAGCAGGAAGTATGTGAAAATCCTAATTCTGAAGAGGCATTTTCACTTCTCAAACACTTTGGTATTGATTATATCTACATCGGAAAGAAAGCAATCTATGATTCCCAGCGATTAGATCCCAATTTATTCTTAGGGAGCAGAAATTACGAGCCAGTCTATTCTGATGGAGATATTTGGATTTTTAAGATCATATATAACTAAGTTGATAAAACTTAGTAAAGCAAAATCTCCAATAATCTGGTCAAAATGAGTAAATTGATTTCAAATAACAAATCACAAATAAGAGAAAAAATCTGGAATATCATGGAAGAAAGAGAGATTGCAAGGTTTCCCAGGCCTGTTTACAATAGAATACCAAATTTTGTAGGTTCTGAAAACGCTGCACGACTTTTAAGAGAAATAGAGGAGTATAAAAGTGCACAAACAGTATTTTCTAATCCCGACTCCCCGCAACGCCCTGTTAGGGAACAGATATTGAAAGATGAAAAAACTCTTGTTATGGCTCCTCCTCGCTTAAGGATAGATGGTTTTTTAGTTTTAACCAGACAATCAATTCCACGAAAAAAAATCAAAAAGGCATCTACAATAAAGGGTGCATTTCAATTTGGACAAATTATCAAGCCAGACAAACTTGAAAAGATAGATTTAAAAATAGCAGGATCTGTAGCTGTCGATTTAAAGGGTGGGCGTATCGGAAAAGGAGGCGGCTATTCGGATTTAGAGTTCGCCGTTTTGACAGCGTATGGTTTGATTGAGGAAACTACGCAAGTTTTGACTACTGTACACAAAGTACAAATTGTTGAAAATATACCAATGACCGCGCATGATGTTCCACTGGACATTGTTATAACTCCAAGTCGCGTGGTCTATACAAACACTACCTATCAGAAACCTCAAGGAATAGTATGGGAGTTACTACCCGATTCAAAAATCAGTTCAATTCCATTGTTAGAAGAATTAAAAAGTCGCTTATAACTGAGGTCTTCGTCTTGAGAGCAAAATTAGTCCCAGAGCTTCTTAGAATAATGAAAAGCAAAGAACAGATTCGAAATATTGGGATTATTGCCCATATTGATCACGGAAAAACCACACTTGCAGACTCGTTTCTGGCGAATTCTGGCTTATTATCTCCATCTATAGTTGGCAAAGCACGTGCGCTTGATTATCTCGAAGAAGAACAACTGAGAGGAATCACGATCAAGAGTGCAATAATATCTTTACTCCACTCTAAAGATGAGAGAGAATTTGTAATTAATTTAGTGGATACACCAGGACACGTAGATTTTTCTGGCAAAGTAAATCGTGCACTTAGAGCAATTGATGGAGTAATTGTGGTAGTAGATGCTGTTGAAGAAGTAATGGTACAGACGGAGACCGTGACTAGACAGGCACTTCAGGAACGCGTGAAACCAGTATTGTTTATTAACAAAATCGATCGATTGATTAATGAACTCAGGCTCACTCCTGGCGAAATACAGGCGAAACTAAAGCACATCGTCCAAGAGTTCAACACTTTAGTTGAATTATATGCGGAAGAAGAATACAAGGGCAAATGGAAGGTAAGTGTCGCTGATGGAACTGTAGTCTTTGGTTCTGCCCTCCATCGCTGGGCTCTTTCAAGCGATATTACTAAGAAAAAAGGCACAAAGTTTGCCAATATACTAGTAAGGTATCGAGAAGAAAAAGTATCAGAATTGGCTGAAATTATACCGGTTCATAAGGCAGTCTTGGACATGGTACTTGATCATTTACCAAATCCAAAGCAAGCACAAGTCTTTAGAATCCCGAGAATATGGCAAGGTGATTTAACGGACGAAGTTGGTACATCAATGGCAATGTGCGATGAAAAAGGACCTTTAGTTATTTGTGTTCATAAAATACTACAGGATCCTCATGCTGGAAGAGTTGCTACTGGAAGGATTTTTTCAGGGACAATTCGTGTAGGAGTTCAGGCACATTCAATTTTAGCAAATAAAAACTTTCGAATAACACAGGTAAGTATGTTTATGGGGGCACAAAGAAAAGTAATAGAAGAGATGAGTGCCGGAAATATTGTTGCGCTCACAGGAGTGGGTGATGTAAAAGTAGGGGAGACAATAATCGATCAAGATCATATAAACCGAATCGTGCCATTTGAGAGTATCCCTTATGTTTCTGAACCTGTTATGACGATAGCTGTAGAACCAAAATTAACCCGACAACTTCCAGAGTTAGCTGAGATCATTGAGACACTTTCCATTCAAGATCCAAATTTAGTTCATAGTATTAATCAGGAAACTGGCGAGGTACTTTTGAGCGGTCTGGGTGAGTTGCATCTTGAAATTGCTATCAAAGAAATCGAAAAAGAAGGCGTTGAGGTGATTACTTCAAAGCCACTTATCCTTTATAGAGAAACAATAGGCCGGCGGTCACCTCTCGTAATAGGAAATGATTCAGAGGGGTATAATGAAATTAAGTTAATTGCAGAGCCATTGGATGAAAAAAGCATTAGCCTGATTGCAGAAAAAGAGATAACTGAAAAAATGGATCAAAGAAGGATGACCAAGATTCTCATCGCGAAAGCAAAATGGTCTAAAGGTGAAGCAAAGTCGATAATGTTTTTGGATGATTTCGGGAATGTACTAGTCAACAAAACTTACGGTGTTCCATTTTTTTCAGAAGCAAAAGATATCATTGTTGCAAGTTTTAAGCAGGCCATTCAAGCCGGTCCTCTAGCGCAGGAGCATATAAGGGGCGTCAAGATAATAATTGAAGATTTAGAGCTTAATCACAAAGCTGAAAACCGTAGTCCATCACAAATCATACCTATGGTAAGATATGCAATTTTTGATGCCATTCTAAAGGCTAAACCTGTTTTATTAGAACCGCTTTATAAAATACAAGTAAGAATCCCAACAGAATTCATTGGAAAGGTTACAAGCGTGTTGAACAAAAGGCGAGGTCAAATTTCACATACTGATCAGAAAGGCCATATTGTTACCATCACTGGTACAATTCCAGTATCCACCGCTTTGAACTTAACAACTGAATTGCGTGCAGAAACTTCAGGCCATGCTTTCTATCAAACAGTCTTTTTGAATCAGTGGAGTCTCTTAAGTCCAAAGGTATCCCAAGAAGTTATTCGAGAAATACGCTCTCGTAGAGGATTAAGAGAACTTTCAGATATTGAAAATGACGTAACATGATAAGATGGTGTGCCATAAAATCTAAGTCCATTTCATTTGTGGGCAAACCAAACTACTAATTCTCTTTCAATCTTATCTACCCGCCCGAATCCAACTCGTTCAAATTGAATGATATCGCCCGCTTTAAGCTTTTTCGTTGTGGGCTCACTGAATCCAGTTCGTAAAGATCCGTCGGGCATCAATAGATTTGTCTTTACTAAATCCTCAGAAGCGGGTAGCCAGTGAATTATTCTCCGTTTCTTTTTCAATTCAAAGTCGACTTCACTGCTGTGGAATGTTGCTAGATGTCTATCATTAATGCTTTCGATTACGATGTTAACTAAATCTTTTAATCTGATCAGATCTTGT